>CAIWXG010000094.1 GCA_903916555.1 uncultured Bacteroidota bacterium | reverse complement strand
ATTTTACTCCAATTAAGATTGCCTGCATTATTTAAGCTAACGATAGCAACTTTGGGCGTATCAATTGTACTTATAGAATCTTTAATGTTAGCTACAATAATTATATCTCCATTAGTAAGCTCATCTGCACAGATATTAGAAAAAATATAATGAGATTTGTTTATAGATTTAGACCAAATTGTATCTCCATTTATTGGGTTTAATTTAATTGCAAATAAGGCATAATCCTGTGTAGTAGGCGATTTAATACCCACTTCTAATATATTACCGTCAGTCAATTTTTTACTAACTGTACTTGTTATGCCGTACCCATCAATTTTATAGCTTTTATTATATAATTGAGCATTAGTTGTATTTGTAATAAAAAAAATACAAAAACTTGCAATTAAGAAAAATCGAATCATAAAATATTTTTTTGCGAGTAATTATTTTAATAGTGTAATTATTATAATTATCCAACTAAGGTATTATTTATTTTGATAAAATATTTATTTTTGATTTTCTAATATAGATAATATATATTTATACCTAAAGCCTTTATTTACTATTTTTACATTTTTATTAATATAATTATGTTAGCAGGAAGTCCATTTTTATTATATTCTGACGGGAAGGGAAATATTTTTGAAGATACTAGTTTATACAGTGTTGGCAGAACGGGTTGGGAAGCAATGCCGATACCCGAAGAGGATTGGATAGAATTGCCTGAAGGTGGTTCTTTATATGAGTTGCCTGCACGCAAAGGAATTGGCATTGATGTGGAAACATTGCAAATGCGAATATGCGATAAAGGCTGGGCAGTTGCTGCTTTTATACCACCTGCACATACAGGTTTATTTTTAGCAGCTTACGAATCGGAACCGGAAGCACCTATTTTACCTTTATTTTGCTATACCGCAGCAGGCTGGTACAAAAATAAATTTTATGTTGCTGCACTAAGAATAGATGAAGATATTAGGCAAGAATGTGCGGGTTTTGATGACACCAAAATAAAACAAGGTATAGATAATTTCCTTACTGCCTATCCACATAATAGATTGGTGAAGCATTTAGCAGAAAATTGTGCATTAACCTATCAATGTCCTGCTGCTCGTAATTATTTTATGGGTAGGTGGGAATGTCCAATACCAAGTTCCCCTGCATGTAATGCCAACTGTATAGGCTGTATTTCTTTTCAGCCCGAAACAGAGCCGATTGGTTCTACACAAGACCGATTACAATTTATGCCCACTGCTGCCGAAATTGTAGAATTTACAGTACCCCATTTAGAAACAGCACCTTATCCGGTAGTAAGTTTTGGACAGGGCTGTGAAGGTGAGCCTTTGCTGATGTGGGAAACAATAGAAGAAGCAATACTAGAAATTAGGAAACATACGCAAAAAGGCAGTATAAATATAAATACAAACGGCAGTAACCCGGTGGCTGTAAAACGCTTAATGGAAGCAGGATTAAACAGCATAAGAGTAAGCCTTAACTCTGCCCGTCCTGATATTTATACAAAATATTATCAACCTAATAATTATTCGTTTGATGATGTAGTGAATAGTATAAAAGTTGTAAAAGAACTTGGTGGATGGGCATCAATAAATTATTTTGTTTTTCCGGGAATGACAGATAATATTGACGAAGTGGAAGCCTTAATGCAACTGATAAGCGATACCGGATTAGATATGATACAATGGAGAAATTTTAATATAGACCCAGATTGGTATCTTGGCAAAATTGGTATGACCGATACAGGTGAATTTATAGGTGTAAAACAAATGATGCAATTAATTTACAATGAATTTCCGGATATAAAATTCGGTTATTTTAATCCATCAATAGAACGAATGAAAAATTTTGATGAAGATTTTGCACATTAATTATAGATTATAATGGAAGAATTTACCATAAAAGCAACTTTGACCCAAAAGGATTTAGAGTATTTTTTTTACAATAGAACTGTAAAAAATCCACTTTATATTATTCTATTTTTTTGTGGTCTTTATAATCTTTTATTCGGTATTATTACTATATTTAATAAGGAACTATATACATCTCCCGACAACACTAACCCATTTTTATTTTCAGGGGGGCTGTTTATGGTATTTATATTACTGTTTTTGTATTTTGTAAAATGGAGAGCAAGAAAATTCTATAAGAGTCATATTAAATTACAAAGGGAAATTATTTATACGTTTACCGATGATGCATTAACCTATATTGGTTATAATGTAATGGCAAAATACAAATGGAGTGAGTTGCCTAAACTAAAAATTACTAAAAGTATGATAATTATTTATGTTGCAAATTTGGAAGCACTTTTAATTCCTGAAAAACTATTAACGGATAATCAAACAGCTTTTCTAAAATCAAAAATAAAATCAAAATAATTATATGGATAGTTTTATTATAAAAACCACCCGACAACAAAAAGATATAGAAAAGTATTATTTAGCCAATTTCAATAAGCAACCGGCATATATAATACTTTTTATTATTGGTATTTTGCATATTTTTGTTGGCATTTTTAAGTTTTTTGGTATTACTCTTTTTTATATTTCTGGTGATATTTTTACCAATATTGGCACGGGTATAATATTCTTGTTTTTTCTTTTTTATGTTAGATATAAAATAATACAATCGGCAAAAAAAATATATACATCTAATATTAAATTACAACATGAAATAGAATATGAATTTAGTGATGACGGACTTAAAACGAAGGGCTATAATTTTGAAGCTTCTTATAAATGGAATGAATTAAATAAAATAAAAATAATAAAAGATGTTGCAGTAATATACACCAGCAATCTTCAAGGCTTAATATTTTTAAAAGAAGATTTTACTGATGAGCAACTTAATTTTGTAATATATAAATTGAAAAAGAAGTAAGTATATTTGCAAAAAAAAGTTATATATTATGCAGTTTAAAATGCCTTTTATACCAAATAGACTATATCAGCTCTTGTCAATTATTAAAATAAAATCTTCCATAGGGTCGAAGAAATAATCTGTCCAGCCTGATTTATGGCTTTTCATCTCATCTTCTGTTGGTAAATTCTTATGGGTTAAGATTACTTTAGTGCCTGCTTCATCTTCTTTTAATAAAAAATGTACTACAGATGGTTCGGTTTCATCAGCCCAATCGGTTGTTTTCCATGTATAGCTTAACTCGTTATTGTTTGTTTTAAGAACTTTGCCGGTAACCCATTCATCAAACATACTTACCTTACCATCTATTTTGTTTTCAACAAAACCCTCGCTACCGCTCCATTTGCGAATTAATACTGATTCAGTAAGCAATTGCATTACTCTATCTGGTTTGCCTGATAATATAAATTCTAAAGCAAGATCGTAAGCCATTTTATAGATTTTATTTTTTTTATATTCTAACACTTTGTCTTGCAAGTAATTGCCATT
>CAIWXG010000093.1 GCA_903916555.1 uncultured Bacteroidota bacterium | reverse complement strand
AGTTTTGATTACTATTTTTATCCTTTATTTCAAAAGGAAAGTCTTTGATGTTAAGTTGTTGCGCAATTGTCTTATTCATGTGATTATTTTTTGATTTTAAGTAGATTAACATCAACATTAAATTTTGCTGCGATTTCATCCAGCGTTAGTTCAACTAACTTTGGGTCGATTATCTATGATATAGCCCTTTGAGTTTTCATAATAGATTCGATTACCATTCTGATCATACTCAGATTTATACCAATACCCAGATGAGTCTTCAATATAGATTTGATTACCATTTTTATCCTTTATTTCAAAAGGAAAGTCTTTGATATTGAGTTGCTGTGCAATTGTCTTATTCATAATATTATTTACAAAAGTAAGTAATGTTTTTGTAACAACCAAATCTATTTTACTTGTTTGAAAAATAAAGGATTTTTACTTACCACTATTTCAGCATTTATTTCATTAGGATCATCTAATACCGTTTCAGTTCCATCGCCATAAACTTCGTATAAAAAGTTACCATATTTATATTTTAAATATTGAAATGAAGATGCTTCAATAGGTTTACTAGAAACAAATGTGAAACTAAGTTTTCTTTTAAGAAACACATTATTCATGGCTCTTACATTATTTGTTTCAATATTTTTATCCCAATCAGTTATTAACTCAGAATACAATCTAGGTATAATATCTTCATATGTGTTTAAATCCAAAACATTACCTTTATGTAACCCATCGGCATATTCTTTTCTCGATGAATGGTAGCCCAAAAAATGAGAATGACTATTCTCAGTTAGTGCCAATGAAACACTTTTAAATTTATCAATTGATTCTCTTATATTATTGTACATATAAGATAAATATTTTGATTTTTATCTAAAGCTGTGCCGTACTCGCCTTCACCCAAATAGGAGATACTAGTATATTCAATGTCCTCTTTTGATAAAAATATTTTTATTTCATCTGTTGAAAATGTTTTTCGTTTAAATGTATTATTGTTTTTATTTTTTCAAGTTGTTCTTGTAATTTTTTCATAATAAATAGCTTTGTGTTTTTTAAACTATTTATCATTATGGATATTTTTAAAATAAAAGAATTAACACCAGAAGAACAAAAAAACGTTTTTAAGATTTTTACAAATTCTTACATGAAAGCAAAAGGCGCTTCGTGGGATGAATCTAAATTTTTTAGCAGAGCTAATAATTGGACTTTTTACGGAGACAAAGATAAGGGGTTTGTTGCAATAAGGGAGCAAAACTCTGGTTTAATTAAAATTGTCGGTGTTGCTGGGCAATTGTCTTCTATTTCAGCAGGTATTGATACTTTAAAAAATAGCGGTAAACCAATATGGGGTATGGCTGATAAAAAGCTTGTTGATGTTTTGGTTAAACGTGGTGGTTTTATTTGCCCGCCTGGTTTCATTATTAAACTATTATCGAAATTCATCCCCAAATCCGTTTTTGACGATGTTGATTACGAACTGAATTCTGATGGTAGTTTTACATTCAAATACACTGATGTTGGTGATGCAACCAAATTCTTTTTTTGCAATAAAAAATATTTTCTTGAAATATACCCAATGTTAAAAGAAAATATGGGTGAATTACCTTTTATGGCAAGACAAAGTGTGGAATTATTTTTAAAAGGGTTAAATGTTTTTAATGAACAAAAACAACTAAATGAAGAAATAAACACCATAAAAAATACTATGAAAATGCTTGGCGAAAATGTGAATTCTGAACACATGATTAACCTTCATAAAAATTTAATACATTTAAATATTGGTTCCGATTCTAAAATTCATATTACTCAAGATGAAATAAAAGGTAAAAATAACTATAGGCAACCCATACAAGATTTTAAACCTAAAGGGTTATGGTACGGACTTGGTTTTTCTTGGTTGGAATTTGTAAAAAATCAAGCCCCAGAGATATATGGTTCAAATAAAGATTTTTATGTTTATGAATTCAACACATCAAAATGTAATATATTAAAATTATCAAATATTGATGATATTATTAAGTTTACCAAACTTTATGGAACTGGGAAAGAAATAGATTGGTTTGAAGTATCAAAAAAATATGACGGTATAGAATTCAACCCATACATAAACCAGGGTAGAAAGTTTGTATGGTATTATACAGTCGATGTTGCTTCTGGTTGTATATGGAACGGTAATAAAATTGAATACAAACTAATATACCCAACAAATGAATTAAATGAAAATAAAATTGATGAGATAGATACACCTATGCCAGCTAATTTCGATGTTAACTATATTAAAACATTTAATAAACGTGGCTTGTATTGCAATCAAACCCTCCAAAAATTATGGTAATAATGAATAATGAGTATCCAAAGATTTTTGAACCTCTTTGGTTGACATACCTCTATATTTTTTATATAGTTTTTTCATCACGCATTAACTCATATAATGTTGCATTCTCATTACCAGTATAACGTATGCTCTACATAAATCGTGGTCCCAACAGGATTCGAACCTGTATTGTGGAGGTAGAAGCTCCATTTCCTATCCGTTGAAAGATGGAACCATTTCACTTGTTGTTAAGATAACTGTACAAAGATACGCATAAAACGCAAAAATACAAACTTATCTTCACATATTTTTTTTTGTTATGCTGCGTCTCCCAGGAAAATACCATCCACTGCTTTTATTACCAAAATCTTCTAACTCTTTCGTGTCATCAGACTCTACCTGTGATAAAATCACTTGTGAATTATTTGGATTATCCAAATCGTCAGGAGCAAATAATTACATTATTTTTATATTATATATGTTTAAACTTTAAACAGGTGTCAAATTTTTTTTATTTTAGGTGTTAAATTTTTTTTGTTTTATACATAAGAATTCAATGTCTATTTTAGGTAAAATTCTTCGTGGGTTTTATGTATTCAGATTGGCTGGAATTCAAGCTGGGGTTGACTTCTGGGCGTATTTATAATATATATTCGGATATGGTTTTTGTGGTATGTTTATATGTGGGGAAACGTGGGAAAAAGTGTTATTTTTATCTCGGTATGAATACATATTCTATATTATGTTTAAAACGGGGTATTAAGGGGTTTGGTATCAGATGAGCCAAACTTTTATTACATTTTTTTGGATTGTTTTATCTTTTCTTTGTTTATGGCCTTCGCATCATAATTTTTCGATAATTTTGGTTTTGAGGTGGTTTATGCAATCTATTTCTTACTT
>CAIWXG010000092.1 GCA_903916555.1 uncultured Bacteroidota bacterium | reverse complement strand
TGCATTCCCTTTATTACCATAAAGCGAACTCTTAATTAAATAAGGAGGGTCAAGATATGTGAATATAAAAGGATGGTTGGTTAATGACTTTTTAAAATCTGCAACTTGCACATTAATATTTGGATTACTAAAATCTCGCAATCTTTCTATAGATGTTATTGTAAAGCGAGGGTGGTCGGGAGACATTCCTCCTGAAAGTGTTGCACCTGAAAAAGAGGAACGATTGAGTACGTAATAAACTGCTGCGCGTTCTATTTTTGATTTAAAATTTGTTTGAGTAAGTTGCAATTCATAAAATTTGTGTTTTGCCAAAGGATAGTATTTTTCTACTTCATTTGCCAATTCATTTGGATGAGTAATCAAGCATTGCCAAAATTCAACAAGTGGAGTGAATAAATCGTAACCAAATACTTTTGTTCCATTTGATGCTGCGTAGAGTTCAATTGAACCACCTCCAAAGAAAGGAGACATTAATTTGGTGAGATTTTTAGGGAAAAATCGGGTAATAAGCTCAACTCCCCTCGTTTTGCCACCTGGATAACGAAGCGGAGAACGAAAACTGTAGTCAAGTTCAATATTTTCAGTTGGGTTTATTGAATTTTCAAATAAATTAGGTTCTTCAATTACTTGTATTACATCGTTTATTTCATCATATAGTTTTGCTTTTTTCATAGTTATTAATTTATTCAAAGATAATCAATGTTTTGAGCATTGATTTGAAAGTTTTAAACAAATACACATAATAAGAGCAAGAAATATATAAATATTTGACTTGTCAAATATTTATGAACTTTCTAATAAGCAAGTACAATAACTTTGCAACCGATGATTCAAAAATTTGCTTTAGCAGGCATACATACAGGTATTGGTAAAACAATTGCAGCAGCTGTTTTATCCGAAGCATTAAATGCCGATTATTGGAAACCGGTACAAGCAGGTATTGAAGAAACGGATACTGATACTATTAAATTATTATTGGACAACGGCAATAAAAGAGTATTTCCGGAAGCTTACTTGTTAACAAAGCCGGCTTCCCCCCACGAAGCTGCAAAAGAGGAGGGTATTAAAATAGACTTAAAAAAGTTTATTTTCCCAAAAACAAATAATAAACTTATAGTTGAAACAGCCGGTGGGGTACATAGTCCGATTACGGAAAATGAAACAATGGTTGATTTTATGAAATATTATAATTTACCTACCATTTTAGTATCCAAAAATTATTTAGGCAGTATAAACCATACTTTGTTAAGTATAGATGTTTTAAAAAGTAAAGGCATTCATCTATTAGGTATAATAATGAATGGAGAGACGAATAAATTAAGTGAAACATTTATAGAAGAATATGGTAAAGTACCAATTATAGCACGAATACCGCATTTTGAAATAATTAGTAAAAATACTATTTCCTGTTTTGCTAATACAATTAAAGATGAATTGTGTAAACTATTTATATAATTTAGTAATAAATGAAAAGTATAAAACAAAGAGACAGCGAAGTAATCTGGCATCCTTATACACCAATGAAAATAATGCCGGAAGCAATAGCCATAGTAAAAGGTGAAGGTGTTTATTTATTTGATGAAGCTGGGAATAAGTATATAGATGCTGTTGCATCTTGGTGGGTAAATCTGCACGGACATTCACACCCTTATATAGCAAAAAAAGTTAGCGAACAATTACAACTATTAGAACACTGTATGTTTGCAGGTTTTACACATGAGCCTGCTGTATTATTGGCAGAAAGATTATTGGAAATATTACCGTTAGGAATGAAAAAAATTTTCTTTTCAGATAACGGTTCTACGGCTGTTGAGGTAGCACTTAAAATGGCTCTACAGTACTGGAGAAATAAGGGTACTGAAAAAAAGAAAATTATAGCGTTAGAAAATGCTTATCACGGAGATACTTTTGGTGCTATGGCTGTAAGTGCTAGAGGTGTTTTTACAGAAGCATTTAAAGATTTATTGTTTGATGTAGATTTTATTCCTTTTCCAAGCAAAGCCAATAAAGAAAAAAGTATTGCTTGTTTAGAAGAACTTTTACAGAAAGGTAATAGTGCCTGTTTTATTGTAGAGCCTTTAGTGCAAGGCTCGGCAGGTATGCAAATGTATGATGCTGATGTGCTTGAAGCCTATTTTAAATTATGTAAAAAGTATAAAGCAATTATTATTGCCGATGAAGTAATGACTGGTTTTGGACGAACGGGAAAATTATTTGCTTGTAATTCTATTGAGACAGAACCTGATATTATTTGCCTTTCGAAAGGAATTACTGGCGGGGCTTTGCCATTTGGTGTTACAATAACAACACAAGATATTTTTAATGCTTTTTACGATAATGACCGGACTAAAATGTTATATCATGGTCATTCTTATACAGCAAACCCAACCATTTGTGCTGCTGCTCTTGCAAGTTTAGATTTATTGCTCAAAGAAGAATGCACTGATAGCAGAAATAGGATTGCATCAGCACATAGTCAATTTAGGCATTTTATAGAAAATCATAATTCTCTAATAGATGTAAGGCAAACGGGTACTATATTAGCAATTGAATTAAAGACAGACACACCTGTTTATCATTCTAATTTAAGAGATGTTGCTTATAATTTTTTCTTGGCTAAAAAGATAATACTACGTCCATTGGGAAATGTTATATATATATTACCTCCCTATTGTATTAGCAATGAAGAATTAGCATATATTTATTCTTGCATATTAGAGTTTCTGGATAGTATTATATAAGCTGTATTTTTTAATGAACATCATTAAGCAAAACTAATGATGTTCATTAAAAATAGTATAGCCTGATTTCTTCAAAAGAACTTCTTTACGAAAATGTTCCAAATCAGCATCTACCATTTCTTTAACTATTTCTTCGAGCGAATACTTTGGTACCCAGCCTAATTTATTTTTTGCTTTTGTAGCATCACCTAACAATAAATCTACCTCAGTAGGTCTGTAATAACGAGGGTCTATTTCCATTACTACATCACCTATATTTACGTTACAATCAGGCATGTTTATTTTTGTAATTACCGCTTTTTCATTTTCCTCTGCACCTATAAAAGCTATTTCTACACCTGCATATTGAAAAGCCATTTTCACAAAATCTCTTACAGAAGTTGTTATACCGGTTGCAATTACAAAATCTTCAGGCTCATCTTGTTGTAACATAAGCCACATAGCCTCTACATAATCTTTGGCATGCCCCCAATCTCTTTTAGCATCTATGTTTCCTAACCAAAGTTTCGGTTTTAAACCTAAAACAATTTCTGCCACTGCTCGGGTTATTTTACGAGTTACGAAAGTTTCGCCTCGCCTTGGGCTTTCATGATTAAAAAGTATGCCATTACATGCAAACATATTATAGGCTTCCCTATAATTAACTGTTATCCAATAGCCATAAAGTTTTGCAACCCCGTAAGGCGAACGCGGGTAAAACGGTGTAGTTTCTGTTTGTGGTACTTCTTGCACTTTACCATATAACTCTGATGTAGAGGCCTGATAAATTTTAGTTTTCTTTTGCAGACCTAAAATCCGAATGGCTTCTAAAATCCTAAGTGTTCCTATGCCATCTGTATTAGCTGCATATTCAGGTTCTTCAAAACTTACTTGTACATGGCTCATAGCTCCCAAATTGTATATTTCATCGGGTTGCACCTCTTGTATTATCCTAATAATATTAGTAGAGTCTGTAAGGTCGCCATAGTAGAGTTTAAATTTCAAATTCTGTTCGTGTATATCTTTATATAAATGGTCTATTCTTGCAGTATTTATTAATGATGTTCTTCGTTTTATGCCATGAACTTCATATCCTTTTTGTAATAATAATTCTGCAAGGTATGCACCGTCTTGTCCTGTTATTCCCGTAATAAGGGCTACTTTCATTCCTTTTCTAATTTGAGGCAAATATAAACTTTTATAGTTTATGTTTTATGTATTATTAATTACTGCAACTAAATATTAAACATACATATATGAAAATTAGGTTTATTTGTGAGATTTCTATCAATAAGCACCTTAAAGTAGTATATTTAATGCGATTAATATATTCCATGATACTTCGTGATATTAATAATAACTAATTTCATATTCCGAAAAATCTTTTAGTGTTTTCTTTCCATCCTTCTTTATGTATTTTTCTATTTTTAGTATGTTTCCTTTTTTGTCATATTTGTATTCTAAATAAATTGTTCTCGTTTCATCTATAGTACCATCAGATGTGCAAGTATTTGTTTCAATCTTATTATTATGTTTGTCATACTTAAAAAAGTATTTTTGTTCAATGCTACCATCTGTTTTGTAAGTAATAGATTCTATATCATTATTATTTAAATCAAACTTATTTATGTATTTTCGTTCTATACTTCCGTTGGGGTTATATGATATAAACTCAAGTCTATTTCCATTGCTATCGTATAAAGAAGTATTTTTAGAACTTACGTTTCCTTCCACGTCATTATATAATTCCTCTTTCAGATAACCATATTTATCATATTCATAATCAAATTTTAGTAATAATTTACCTTTAATTGTATATTGTAAATACTCAATTAAATTATCATTACTGTCATATCTGTATTTTTGTAAAAGGGCATTACTATCTATAATATTTTTGTTTATATATTTTGTAACTTCTGTTTCGTTACCTTTTTGGTCGTATTTGTTTATTAAAATACTACTAATTTCATTTCTGATATTATAGAAATAGATAGCTGTATCAATATTGTTTGAATCAAAAGCAATGATTTTTGTGCTTAATAGTTTTTCGTCAGCATCATAGTTTCTTACTTCTATGTTATTTCCAAATATATCAAATGTATCTATTATTCTACTATATAAAATAGCGTGTTCGCTACCGCTAATGGTTGCAATATAGTATTGTCGTGTAGTTATTTTTTTTACTTTATTTAATAATTGTTTTGTATGCCAATTGAGGTGTTTTTCAATAATATTATTTTTATTTAACTTATCTTGTTTTATATTTAACTTATTTTCATTTAATATTGTTTGACAGTATGTATTTTTTATATTAATAATACCAAAAAAAAGGATGCAAGACAAATAAATAAAATATTTTCTAAAAAGGATTCCCATGCTTCATTACCGTTTAATTAAAAAAATATATTTATGAAATTGTAAATATGTCAAAATTATCAATTCAAAACAATTTCATTAATAATAAACAATTTCCATTTCAGTTATTTCAAGGGGAGTGCGTATGCCATTAATCATACCAAATTTTATCTTTTTTATCATGTTGCCTGTTTTATCATATTCATAGTTGGTATATCTGCTTTTTTCGTCATTTACAGTTCCATCTTCATAATAAACAATTGCTTCTGTCCGGTTTCCATTTTCATCATATTTAAAAACAGTTTTAGACGTTATTAGGCTATCCTGTTTTTTAATTATTTCCTCAATTTTATGTCCTTTTTCATCATATTTACATACAATTTTATCTATTTGACCATTTTGAAAATCAATAACTGATTCTAATTTATTACCATTTGCATCATTTTTATGTGTACCGCTAATAAGTATCTTCCCACTGGAGTCAACAGTTTTGCCTTCAATTACATATCCATTGGTATCATATTTGAATGTGGATTTTCTAATTAATTTTCCATCATCACTTGTGTGATTCATTTCAATTAGATTATCTTTTTCATCGTATTTATTTATCATTAAGCTTGCATTTGGTTCCGGTTTTCCATCAGGCAAGTACGAATTATATTGTATTTCATTGCCTCTTTTATCATATTTAAAAATAGTCCTGCTTATATAATTACCGTCTGCATTATAAAAATAACTAGCTGTGTCATTACCATGCTCGTCAAATTTCATAATGAATTTATTCTCTATGTTTTCTTTATCCTTATAGTTTATAGAAAGAATTTCATTGCCTTGTATATCAAATGAATCTAAATTTTTATAATTTAGAATCTTGTTTAGTGTATCATCAATGCCTGTAAGATTATAGTTTTTGGTAATTATAGTTTTTACTTTACCCTTTAGGTTTTTACCTACCCAACTTATATGTCTTTCAATTATGTTGTTTTTTGCTAATTTTTCTCTGTTACCATAATTAATGCTAGACAACAATATTTTGGTGTTATTATTACATGCTTGCAACATAAAAAACAAGCTTAAAGTTAAGAATATAGAATAATTAATATATTTCTTCATGCGGTATATTTGCAAAATTGTTTATAACGTAAAATAACGCAATTTTAATTGAAGTATTCAATTTTCTATGGTTTTATTTTGCAAAATATCATAGTAAAGGAATGAAGTATTTGTAATATAATAAAAATAATAATTCTATTTCCTATTTAAGATTCTACATTTTGAAAATATTCCTTTTATCAACCTAATATACTTACTTTTGTATCTTAAAATTTTATAAAAATGCCGGGTACAGAATTATTTGGTAATGAAGAAAGAAAAGAAATAAATGATGTGATGAACACAGGGATACTTTTTAGGTATAACCATGATTATCAAAGAAATCATTTTTGGAAAGCTAAAGATTTTGAAGAAGAAGTACGCAATCTTACCGGTGCAAATTATGCGCATGCGGTTTCAAGTGGCAGTGCAGGTATTTTAATTGCTCTTGCAGCCGCTGGTATCGGCTATGGTGATGAGGTAATTGTACCTCCTTTTACATATATTGCTACAATTGAAGCAGTTTTATTTTTAGGTGCTAAACCGGTATTTGCAGAAATAGATGAAACATTATGTTTGAGTGCCGAAGGAATTAAAGATGCAATTACACCGCAAACAAAAGCGGTTTGTTTAGTACACATGTGTGGTGCTATGGCAAATATGCATTCTATTATGCGTGTAATAAATGAACATAATTTAATATTGGTTGAAGATGCAGGTCAGGCATTTGGTGCATCGTTTAAAGGAATAAGTACCGGTTTATTTGGTAAAGCAGGCAGCTATTCGTTCGATTTTTTTAAGATTGCTACAGCTGGCGAAGGCGGTGTAATTGTAACAAACGATGAAGAAATTTATAAATTAGCCGACTCATATTCAGACCATGGACATGACCATATTGGAAGTAACAGAGGTATGGAACAGCATCCTGTTTTAGGGTTTAATTATCGTATAAGCGAACTGCATGCGGCTATTGGGGTGGCACAAACACGTAAAGTGCCACAAATAAGACAAATAAATAACAAGTATAAAAAAATAATGATAGAAATACTTTCTCAAACTCCAGGTATTTCATTTGCTAAAGTTGCAGACCCGGCAGGCGATTCCGGTACATTTTTAAATATTTTATTACCTAATGAGGATATTGCAAGGCGTACACTTGCTGATTTAAGTACCGTAGGTATTTCAGGTTATAATTATTGGTACACAAATATGTACCATTTTATTAATCAATGGGACCATATAAAAGAGTTACGTACAGTTTCTAAAATAGGTATTCAAACAGATAGCAATCATCAAGATTATAGCAATCTTTATTTACCTAAATCTCAGGATGTAATGAGTAGATTGATTTCTTTTGGCATTAAATGTATGTGGCAGGAAATTGAAGTGAGAACATTAGCACAATTTATTGCTAAAAGTGTACAGATGGCTATGTTAGAGGTGGAGGCTTAATTAGTAAAGCATAAAATGAGAAATAAACAATTGTATATATATAGAAACTATACAATAGATAAAAATGTATAAAAATTTTAAGAATATTGAGAAAGTTATTTTTGGTCGTGGCAGTTTTTCTGCCATGGCAGAAATATTAGCAGAAAAAAGAAACGAAAATGATGGTTTCTTTTTGTTTGTAGTAGATAATTTTTTTTTCGGTAAGGAATTGGCAGATCGCTTACCCGCAATGCCAAATGATATAATTAAATTTGTTGACCCCGATCCACATGAGCCTACTACCGAACAAATAGATACATTACGAGATGAAATAGTAGCAACTAAAGGCTTACCTGCCGGTGTAATAGGCATAGGTGGTGGTACGATTATGGATATTGCCAAAGCCATTTCTTTAATGTTTACAAATGAGGGTTCGTCTATTTTATATCAAGGTTTGAACCTGATAAAGAAGCCCGGAATTTATCACTTGGGTGTACCAACAATTTCTGGTACAGGGGCAGAAGTTTCTATGACCGCAGTATTAACAGGTCCGGAAAAGAAGTTAGGTTTAAAATGCGAATGGACGGTTTTTAATCAGGTAATTTTAGACTCAGAACTTATTGCAACTGTACCGGTTGATAAATGGTTTTATACAGGTATGGATACTTACATACATTGTATTGAGTCTCAATTAGGAATATTAAATAATGCATATAGTTTGGCTTATGCCCAACAGGCTCTTAGCTTATGTCGCGAAATATATTTAGGCGAAAATGCAGGTAGAAATGCAGAAAATGATGACAAATTAATGGTAGCCTCCATGATGGGTGGTTTGAGCCTTACTTATTCCGAAGTAGGTATTTGTCATGCATTATCTTATGGATTGTCAAAAATATTAGGCGAAAAACATTGTTATGCTAATTGTTTGGCATTTCAGCATTTGGAAGATTATTATGGAGTAGGGGTGATTGAGTTTAAGGAAATGCTAAAAAAACATAATGTTCAATTACCGCAAAATTTAAGTAAACAATGGACGGATGAACAGATTACAGCAATGGCACACGTAGCGTATAATTTAACGCACATGTGGTATCATGCAATAGGTGAAAACTGGAAAGAAAAAGTTACAATTGATAGTATAAAGGAGCTATATAGAAGGTTGTAAGCTTGTTTGGGTAATAATAACTTATTCAGTGTGTTGTTGAATAATTACTAACTTTGTATTTGTAAATTGTAATGATTGTGATAAAATAAATTGAGTATGGATACAACAATTCGAATAAATACAGATTTGCTGTCATTAGATATATTAGAAAGTATTAAAAAAATGTTTCCTCATAAGGTAGTTGATATTTCTATACAACCGGCTGATGCTACTGATTATATATTGAGCAATCCTGCATACGCACGGGAATTAGAAGAAAGAATAAATGAATATAATAGTAAAAAAGAAGTAATATCTTTAAAGCCTAACGAATTATTGTGAAAAATATTATTTTTTTACCTAAAGCTTTTAAAGAATATCAAGAATGGATAGCAAAAGATAGAAAAACTGCTTTACGAATTGGTGATTTAATAAATGATATTTTGCAAAACCCTTTTGTTGGTTTAGGAAAACCAGAACCTTTAAAGTATCAATTGATTTATCAGGTTTCGAATGATGCAATCCTCATCATTTCTTGTTATTCACATTATATATAAAAACAACTTTACAATTAATAATAAAAATAATTAATATGAGCAAAAAAAAAATAAAAGTAGGAAATATAAATTGTGGTGGAGATGAATTGTTTTTGATTTCAGGCCCTTGTGTTATTGAGGAAGAAAGTATTATGATGCGAACTGCTGAAAAACTTAAAGAGGTAAGTTTGAAGCTTAATATACCAATTATCTACAAATCGTCTTTTTTAAAGGATAATCGTAGCAGTCTAAAATATTATGACGGTCCGGGTTTAGATGAAGGCATGAAAATATTAGCTAAAGTAAAAGAACAATTTGGATTTACCTTACTAACAGATATTCATTACCCCGAACATGCTGCACCGGTTGCAGAGGTTTGCGATGTATTGCAAATACCTGCCTATTTATGTATGCAAAGTGGTTTAATGGTTGCCGCAGCAAAAACAGGTAAAGTAATTAATATAAAGCACGGGCAGTTTCTTGCACCCGATAATATGAAACACCCGGTTTCTAAATGCATTGATGCCGGTAACGACCAAATAATACTTACAGAACGTGGTTATACAATGGGCTATAATGACTTAGTGGTTGACCCGCGTAGTTTTTATCATTTGGCTGCTATTGGCTATCCGGTAGTATTTGATATTACACATTGCATTAGAAAATATGGCATACCAAGTGCAGATGCAAAAGGTGGTGCAAGAGAATTTTTGCCGGTTTTAAGTCGTGCAGGTGTAGCGGCAGGCGTTGATGGTATATTTATAGAAACACACCCGGAACCGGCAAAAGCATTATGTGATGCAGCAAGCCAGTTAAGCGTTTATGCTCTAGAAGAATTTTTGAAACCATTAATAGAAATACATGCTTTAGAGGTGAAATATAGAGGATAATTTTATCATTGATAATTCAATAGCTTTGCATATAAAATACTTGTCTTATTTTGTTTCTAAAAGTATAATTACAAATAGATGTGTATTTGTTTTTATGTGTATAATAGTCAACTATTCATATAAAGTAAATGGACAGCAGGCAGTGTTTATAGCACCGGCATCTGCAGATACCATGATAAACCCATTAAAAGATAATGTAAAAGCTACTGCTAATGGTAAATTAACTTTTAATACTTTCTGTTATTCATGCCATGGAATTAAGGGCACCGGTGATGGTGCCGCAGCTGCAGGATTAGAAAAACATCCAGCAAATTTTGCAGCTGCAACAGTGCAAGCACAAACAGACGGTGCATTGTTTTGGAAGATATATAATGGCAATAACCCAATGCCTGCATGTAAGATGCTATCTTCTACCCAGATATGGGAATTGGTAAATTATGTACGAACTTTCGGAAAAGATATTAAGAAATAGCACTGTTTTTAAATTTTAGGTTAAGTTATGCTAAAGTCAATTTCTTTATTAAACTATCTTTATAAGCTACTGTCTTATTAAAAACAAGATTAAATACATGCCCGAAATAAGGGAGATAGATGATCATGAATTAGTTGTTTCATTTAAAGTTGCAGAATTTAAAGATGCGTCTTTTACAAAATTGGTGCGTAAGTATCAAGAGCGTCTTTATTGGCATATTCGCCATATTGTGTTGGAACATGAAGATACAAATGATATTCTTCAAAATGTATTTATTAAAGTTTGGAAGAATTTAGGTGAATTTAGGGAAGAATCTAATTTATATACCTGGCTTTATCGCATTGCAACAAACGAAACGCTTACTTGGATAGAACAGAAAAAAAGAAAATCGGCAGTATCAATAAACGATAATGAAGATTTTTATGCCGAAAAACTGCAAGCACAAAAGGGCTTCGATGCAAATAAAATAGAATGGAAATTACAACAAGCAATACAATCATTACCTGAAAAACAGAAATTGGTATTTAATCTTAGGTATTATGATGAAATGCCCTATGAAGAGATGTCGGAAATAGTAGGTACTTCTGTAGGGGCATTAAAAGCATCCTACCACCATGCAGTTAAGAAGGTAGAAGCATTTCTTACAAGTAATTAAACTATTAAAAAACATAATTGTCTTAAATATACAATGCAAAGGGATAACGAAATATTAGATGAATTAAGGGAATTAGGTAGTTCAATGGCAAATATTGATAAAATGAATGCTTATGATTTGCCAGTTGGGTATTTTGAAAATTTTGAGAATAAATTAATTTTAGAAATTGAGATTTTAAAAAAAGAAAGTGAATTTAAAAAAATAAGTGCATTAAATAAATTAGAAGTTCCTATTGCCTATTTTGAAAATTTAGCTGACAATATTCTAGCTACAATAGCTGCGGAAGGTTTGAAGCTGCCTTTTAAAAATGCAGAAATATTTTATGTACCCGACAATTATTTTGCTGATTTGCCGGAAAAAATATTGATTTATGCAAAACAAAATAATACTAATAATAAGGTTTTAGATGGCAATGTAAAACCGAAACATATAAATATTGCATTTTCAATTAAATGGGCTGTTGCTGCAATATTTGTTATTGGTTTTGGTATAAGTGTATATTGTGTTTTATTAAATTCAAAGTTAAATAATACTGAAACTATTTTATCTACTTTACCTAAAAGTGAACTAAAAGAGTATATGGAGCAAAATGCTTATGAGTTTGACAATGAACAAATTGTAAGTAGTAAAATGGATAATAAATTGAAATTAGATAACAATGAAATTGTTCAATATCTTAACGAATCCGGTTGGGATTAATAGTAATATCAATTAAGAAATTAGAATAAGAATAATGAAAATAGCAATATTTTGTAATGTTGTATTATTAAAATAATATAGGTTTATGAAAAATAGATTAATTATAGTTTGTCTTTTAATTATAGTTTGTTTAACAGCAAATGCACAAAGAAAAGTGCAAGGAGAGAGGGTACATGCATTCAAAATGGTTTACATTACAGATAGATTGCACTTATCTTCTGAACAATCTACCAATTTTGTACCTCTTTATAATGAATATGAGGGTGAGCAAAAAAAGAATTTTCAAGAGTTTAAAGCAAAATATAAAGGTATGGAAAATGATGCATTAGATGATAATGCATCACGCAAATTTGTGGATGATAACCTTGATTTTCAGGAACATGTAATTGCAATAAAAAGAAAATATAATGACCGTTTTTTGAAAATAATTTCTCCACAACAATTAGCTGATTTATATAAATCGGAAAGAGAATTTAACCAAATGCTTCGCAAAAGATTAAACGAACGAAGGAATGGCGGAGGAGGAAATGGTGGTGGCAGATGGGGGGATTTTGGTAGATAATAATACATAGTATTTTTATAAACTAATAGGCAATTTATTGTTTATTAGTTTTTTTGTATAAGAAATATTCTGTTTTTTTGCTGATAAACAAATGTAAAACTTTAATTTAGCAGCATGA
>CAIWXG010000091.1 GCA_903916555.1 uncultured Bacteroidota bacterium | reverse complement strand
TATTATATATTAATTTTATGATGTTAAGTAAAAAAATAGGTTTTGCAGGTGCAATTTCGATATTGGCTATCGCTGGTATTTTTGGGCAAGCCGGAGCAAGGGAAAACATTCAAACATCTACCCATCGTAATTCAGGTTTAAGAACATCAGCATCCGGATGTTTACCTGCATTAGCATCCATAGATTTGGATATTAATAACGTACGTGCCCGTTTAATGACCGGTGGAGATATGTGGTGGGATATAGGACAACAAGTAGCTGCTTACGAAGTTCCTAAAAATTCAGGACATAGTTCTCAATTTGCAGCATCTTGCTGGATAGGCGGATATGATGAACAAGGACAATTAAAAGTAGCAGCACAAACCTATCGCCAAGATGGTAATGACTATTGGCCCGGTGCTTTGGATAAAACTGCAAAAATTACCTCTGATGCTTGTAATAGCTGGGATAGATTTTGGAAAGTGGATAGAGCTACTATTAATCTATTTATAGAAGCATATAAAACTGGTCAGTCAACAACGGGAAGTAACTTTGATGTTATCAATCAATGGCCTGCTGCAGGTAATATTAATGCAAAAGGTTCAACAGGTTATACTTTAGGATTAGATAATAATCCTGCTTATGCCGGTAAGAGCTATGCCCCTTTTAAAGACCTTAACGGAAATGGGATATATGAGCCGAATCTAGGTGAATATCCTATGATAACAGGAGACCAATATATTTGGTGGGTATTTAATGATGCAGGTAATTTAAAATTACAATCTCAAACTGCTTCTATTGGTGTTGAGGTGCAAACAAGTGCATTTGCTTATGCTACACAAGATTTTTTAAATGATGCTACTTTCTGCAATTATCGTGTTATTAATCGTGGTACGCTAACTATTGACAGCACCTATATTGCCGTTTGGGATGACTGTGATTTAGGTTATTATTTGGATGACTTTATTGGTTGTGATACAACAAGAGGTTTAGGAATACAATATAACGGAACAAACAATGATGGTGGAAGTGGTGGTAATCCTCCTAACAGCTATGGTATTAATCCTCCTCAGGTTGGTTTGGATTTCTTTCAAGGTCCTAAAAAAATTGTACACCGTGCAGGTAAGTCAGATACTTTATTACAATTAAAAATGACTAACTTCGGCTATTATAATAATGA
Organism: uncultured Bacteroidota bacterium; assembly: GCA_903916555.1. Lineage (GTDB taxonomy): Bacteria > Bacteroidota > Bacteroidia > Chitinophagales > Chitinophagaceae > CAIYTT01. The sequence goes on along the minus strand of CAIWXG010000091.1, from coordinate 5,998 downwards.
TTTTAGTGTAATTGGTAATCCTACAAATGGTATTCAGATATATGGTTATATGACCGGTACTATTAGAGATGGAGAACATTTTAGTTATGATTTCCAAGGTCCGGGCATACAAAGTAAAGGTTATGGTGCAGGACCTGCTAGTAATTTCATTTTCTGGGGCGACCCGGGTACGGGTCATGACTGGTCGGAGTGTACGTGTAACAATAACCCAGGCGACAGACGTTTTATATTCTCTTCAGGTCCTTTTCAATTATTGCCTAATGCTATAAATGATATAGTTTTTGGTTGTATTTGGGCTCCGCATTTACAAGGTTGTCCTACTACTAACTTTAAAACAATAAAAGGCATTGATGATGGTGCACAAGCTTTATTTGATGCAAATTTTAAAACGACTGAAGGTCCTGAAGCACCAAGGTTAGTAGTTAAAGAATTGGATAGACGTCTTATATTCTATATGATGAATGATTACGGTAGTAACAACTTTGCTGAAAATTATGGTCGTAACAATGGCACTTATGCTGATTCTTTACAATATCATCAGATAGTAACAAAATCAAAAGGTATAAGCAATGATTCTTTATTTCACTTTCAAGGTTACAGAGTGTTTCAATTAGCAAATAGTCAGGTTACATCTGCAGAAATTTTTGACCAAACTACCGGTGAAGTTGACAATACAAAAGCTTTTGAAGTATTTCAGTGTGATGTTCAAGATGGGGTAACGCAAATTGTAAATTATAAGAAAAATAATAGCATAAGTGATACTACTTGGATTCCAATTATTAAGGTAGCCGGTAAAGACAGTGGTATCTTGCATAGTTTTGAAATTACACAAGACCAATTTGCACCTTCTTCTGATAAGAAATTAGTTAATTATCATAATTATTATTATGTAGCTATTGCTTATGGTTATAATAATTTTGCCAATTTTGATGCAATAAATCCAAATGCTACACAAGATGTTCCATATATAGGAAGTGCACATGGCGGTGGAGGTACAAATATTGTAGTTGTTTCAGGATTGCCAAATCCATCAAATGGTGCAATGGGTACCATATTAAATGCTGATTTTGGTTCCGGTGTATCAATTCATAGAATAGAAGGGGTTGGTAATGGTGGAATGCCGGTTCAATTAGATTCTGCATCAGAACAAGCTATTGTAAATAATAATTCTTTAGGGGAGCTTGTATATATGCCAAGTCAGGGACCTATTGATGTAAAAGTAATTAATCCATTATCAGTACCCGCTTACGATTGGGTATTACAAATTATTGATACCAATAAAGCAGGAACAATATCTACCGCTGCTACATGGATGTTAACTGCAGTAAATAACAACAAAACTGTAGATACAATCTATAGTGAGTTAAGCATTGCCAGATTAAATGAACAGATAACAGAGAAATATGGTTTATCAATTTCAGTACAGCAACAATCAGTACCTGGAGCTAATCGTGCTACAAATACGGCTAATGGTTACATTTCTTCTGATATAACTTTTGAAAATAGCTCTGCACCTTGGCTTTGGGGTATTCAAGATGCAGCAGACAGTGTAGCAAGTAATTGGTTAAGATGTGGTAGTAATTATAATACTGCTACACACTATTCTAATAGCTTCACTCTAAATAATCCTTGTGCTTATTCAGACCCCGGAAGTGCTACAAATCCAAATTTAGATCCTTTCTGTGCATTTGGAACCATGTTGAATAATTTTTCACCAACCAAAAGTACTTGGGGACCTTACGATTTAGCGGCTACTTATAATAATAATCACTATTTAGTGGGTTCAAATTGTGGTTTTGAATTAGCGTTTTCTGATACTAAATATCAAACCACACAATTAGCAGATTTTGGAAATTTACAAGATGTAAATATTGTGTTTACACCTAATAAAGCAGATTGGACTTATTGTGCAGTTGTAGAAGAACAAGAAGACCCGCAATTGTCGCAAGGTGGTTCTAAGAAATTTGCTCTAAGAAGGCATGCAAGTTGGTTAGGTGGTATTGCGGGCGATGGTAATACCCCAATATATGCTACAGATGCTACTAATACCGGTATGTCTATATTTCCGGGTTATGCTATTAATGAACAAACCGGTGAGAGATTAAATATTGTTTTTGGTGAAGATTCGTATCAGTCTTCAAATAATGGTGATGATATGATTTGGAATCCTACAGCAACGCAATTTAATTTTTATGATGGTTCGATTGTATTTGGTGGTAAACATATAGTATATGTATTATCTTCGAGGTATGACAGTGATAAAGTTTTTATTTCTAAAGTAAAAGCTGCTTCGCCCACTAATAACTCAATGCAACAAGCTTATACTCCTGTACAATGGATGGGCGTACCAACGTTAAATCCTTACTTAAAATTAGCTACTTTGAAAGATGGTATTATACCAACAAAAGCTACACTAAGATTTAGGGTAACTAGACCCTATGCACCTTATTTAGGTGTTTCGGATACTGCTAATATTGCGGTTGTGAAACCATTGCATGGAAAAGCTACTTTCCCGTATTATACATTTAATACAAGTAGTTTAGCACCTACTTCATTGTCAGATACGAGTAACAGAAGTAATCTTTTAAGCAGAATTAATGTTGTACCTAATCCTTATTATGGCTATTCGGGTTATGAAACATCTCGTTTTGATACAAAAGTTAGGATAATTAATTTGCCTGCTGTAACAACCATTACTATCTATTCATTAGATGGTTCGTTAATTCGCACGCTTACAAAAAATGACCCTAATACTTCTTATATCGATTGGGACATACGTAACAGTGTTGGATTGCCTATTGCAAGTGGAATGTATTTAATGGATGTAAAAGCCGAAGGAATAGGTGAAACAGTATTACGTTGGTTTGGTGCAACACGCCCAATAGATGTTACGAATTATTAATATTTAATTTGATTTTAACTTTAAAATTGTATAACAAAAAATAGTTGTATAAAATGATAAATAAACTTTCAGTTAGAGCTTGTATTGCTGTTTGTACATTAGGTATGGCTTTTAGCGCATTTGCGGGAAATAAAGATCGTACAGGTCAAGCCGGTGCGGCAGAATTATTAATAAATCCTTGGGCTAGGTCAACAGGTTTATTTGGTTTAAACACAGCAAGCGTAGTAGGTATAGAGGCTATGAAGAGCAATATTGCAGGTCTTGGTTTAGATACATCTACCGAGATAGGCTTTTCGCATGGTATCTATTTAACAGGAACAAATGTATCCATAAATGATATTGCTATTGCGCAACATATTAGTGAAACCAGTGTAATAGGTTTTAATATTATGTCAATGGGTTTTGGTGATATTCCTGCAACAAATTATTATGCACCTGAAGGCTATGGCTCTTTTCAGCCACAATATCTAAATATTGAAATGGGCTTTTCTAAAAGATTTAGTACGCATGTTAGTGTTGGTTTTGCTGCTACTTATGTTTCAGAACAAATTAGTAACGTTGGTGCACAAGGATTAGCTATGGACGGTGGTATTCAGTATGTTACAGGAAAACGTGATAATTTTCATTTTGGAATTACTTTACGTAATATAGGTACTAATATGCGTTTTACAGGTACTGGTTTTTCAGTAAATATGGAAAATCCTCAAAGTACTCCCGCTATTAATGCAACCACACTTTACCCATCAGAAAAATTTGAAATACCTACTTATTTAAATTTTGGTGCTGCTTATGATTTATATCTTGATGAGCACCATATAACAACATCAGATAGTACGCCTAAGCATAGACTTTCTATTATTGGAGATTTTCAATCTAATTCTTTTAATAATGATTATATGGGTGTTGGTTTTGAATACAGTTTTAGTAATATATTAATGTTACGTGCTGCTTATAGATATGAAAACGGTATTGGTAATCCTACTACTAGCACAACAATGTATGTAGGTTTAGCTACGGGTATTACTGTTCAAAAAAGATTTGGTTCAGGCCCTATGTTTTCATTTGATTATTCTTATAGACCTACCGACAGACCAGCTAATGGTGTACACATGTTATCATTACGTTTAACACGTTGATTCTGTTTTTTTCTTTATTTTTGCATTGCAACGCTTCTGTATGACAGAAGCGTTGTATTTTTTTTAAATTATCAAATAAACTGTATATTAAATGTCTGAATTAAATTATTTAACCAAAGAAACACTTTTACAAATGAGGGAGGAGCTTACAATGCTAAAAACTTCCGGACGTGCTGAAATTGCTAGACAAATTGCTGAGGCAAGAGAAAAAGGTGACTTAAAAGAAAATGCTGAATATGATGCAGCAAAGGAAGCTCAAGGGCATCACGAAGCTAAAATATCTTATTTGGAATCTGCCATTGTTTCTGCCAGAGTTTTAGAAACAAAAGATATAGATATTTCTAAGGTTTCTGTATTGTGTAAGGTTTCTGTAACTAACTTAAACATAAATAAAGATTTTATTTATCAAATAACCTCTGAAAAAGAAGCTGATTTAAAACTTGGAAAAATAAGTGTTACGTCACCAATCGGTAAAGGCTTATTAGGAAAAGTTATAGATGAAATTGCAGAAATTACTGTACCGAGTGGAATAATTAAGTTGAAAATTAATAATATATCAATATAATATGCCTTCTATATTTTCAAGAATAATTGCAGGTGAAATACCTTGTTATAAAATTGCAGAGAATAGTCTATTTATTGCTTTTTTAGATGTTTTTCCAATAAAAGAAGGGCATGTTCTTGTTGTTCCTAAAATTGAAACAGATAAATTTTTTGATTTAGATGATGTATATATTAATAACGCATTTTCTTTTTCAAAGCCTATTGCAAAAGCAATAGAAAAGACTTTTAATTGCAATAGATGTGCCATAGCAATTATAGGGTTAGAAGTGCCGCATGCACATATTCATCTTGTACCTATAAATGCTTCAAAAGATTTAGATTTTTTGCAACCCAAATTGAAATTTACAGATGTTGAATTTAAAGCAATTCAGCAAAAAATTGTAATGAATTTTTAGATTTTTATTTGCAATAGAATGTCTTTGTAAAATTATTTTGCATCGACATTCTATTTTGCCAGGTTGAGTTTCTGATCGAAATCTTGAACTCGTTAAGGAATATTTTTAAATAATTGTAAGAATAAATAGAAGTTTTTTGATTATATTTATGCAACTAAATTATTAGTTATGCCAACAATCAGTTCAGTAGGTAAATGCTTCTTTTGTAAAGCTGAATTTACAAAGGTTGGGATCAATAAACATATAAATTCACATTTAGCAAAGGAAACCAAGAATCAGGATTCTGGACTTTCTCTTCATATTAGAGTTGAAGAAGACCCTCGTTTTGGAAACCTTTATTTTCTGAATTTATGGGTAGACGGTGACGCACTTATGAGTGATATTGACATTTTTCTTCGAGCAATATGGCTTGAATGTTGCGGGCATTTAAGTTCATTTAGTTACCCAAAACAGAAAAAGGTTCTAACAATCTTTGATGAAGATAAGTTCTTATCTGATATTAATGAAATAATGGATTCCAAAGCCAAAGACATACTTGTAAATGGAACGAAGCTAAAATATGATTATGATTTTGGAAGTACTACCACATTATTTTTAAATGTATTGGCGCAGTATAATATTACTGTGCCGGGGGACATCATTTTACTTAGCCGTAATGAACCACTTAATATTCTTTGTGAAATTTGTGGCTCAGCTCCTGCTGTAGTACTATGTACTACTTGCTACGAACCAAATGCATTTTGTAAAAAGTGTGCTAAAAAGCACGCTAAAACATGCGATGACTTTGCTGATTATTCAAAAATGCCAGTTGTCAACTCCCCAAGAATGGGAGTTTGCGCTTATGCCGGTGGTACAATTGACATAAAAAGAGATGGAATATTTGTAAGTAAATGATATTTGCCATCCCTTTTCGTGCTTAAATTTACAGATTATTTGTTTGTGGCTTTGTCAGGAATCGAACCTGAATCTGGAGCTTCGGAAACTCTTATACTATCCATTGT
>CAIWXG010000090.1 GCA_903916555.1 uncultured Bacteroidota bacterium | reverse complement strand
TTATTACATCAAATTTAATGCCTATTTATTTCTCTGTTATTAAAAATAATAAAATATTTTGTTAAAAAGATGTTACAAAAATAATTAAAAACGAGGGCAAATTAAAGATTTTTTAACTTTATCTCTCGATTTACCATATATACCTGTATAGATAAGCGACATTTCTAATGCTCCGTAAGCAGCATTATAGGGTGCTAAAGTAGATATAGTGAAATCGTAGTTTGCCATAAATTGTACATTGCCCCACTGAAAACCTGCTACGCCAATTACGGCATCGCCCATACGCATGTAACCGCCTAATATTAATTGTGTTAATTTATCATCATGTTCGCCGCTAAGGTTAGTTCTTACCAAAGAGCCTGCAATAATTTCGGTGGCAGCATTTTGTGTTGCATAAAATATTGAAGGATTAAGGGTTACAACCGGACCTAAATTAAATAACATGTCTAAATTACCTGTTGGGCGGTAATTAATTTTATTTGTACCTGCATAAAAGCTTTCTGTCGGTTGGTTAATATTAGCTACCCCACCACCTAATTTTATATACACAAACTCATTAGGAAACCAAGCGAAATTTATTCCTGAACCTATTGTGCTATAATTTGTTTGTACTACACCCACCTTCTCGCCTGTTGGCAGTGTTCTGTCGAATGTTGCCCCGTCCCATTGTGCATCAAAAATAAGCATATCGTAATTTACACTTCTACTCACTTTTGCACCAGAGAAGCCTACGGAAATCATAGTAAATTCACTTAGCTGCAAATGGTAGGCAAGCGAGCCCTGTATTTGTAATAATGACAAATTGCCATCTCCTGCTTTGTCATTAAAAACAGAAAATCCGATACCTAACCAATTATTTTTGGTATTATCGCGGTTGCCACCTACCTTAAAATCTGTAAAACCAGAAAATGTATTGTACGGTACAGGAACAGCAGCCCATTGATTCCGAAAATTTAAGCCCAACCTATAATCCGATTCAGACATAAGTGCCGTATTGGCAGGATTTTCTAATAAAGGGGCATTATAATACTGCGAAAAATGAATACTCTGCCCATACATATTAGGTATAGGTAAAAGGCAAATAAATACAAAAAATATAAATAATCTTCTCAAGTTCATGTGCTTATCGTAATAAAGTAATATTTCCTTTTAATAATTTTGCAGAACCATCAATAAAAGATACACTTAGCACATAAGCATACGCTTCCATTGGTTGTGGTTGACCGTTAAATGTACCGTCCCAGCCTTTAGTTTGCGATGTGGTTTCGAATACCATTTGCCCCCATCTATTGTATATTTTCAAGTCGAGCGTTTTAATAGCAGCACCACGCACATAAAGAATATCATTTTCACCATCTCCATTAGGGCTAAAGCCGGTTGGCAAACCGATAATGGGTATTACTTCCGATGGCACTTCTTTACATACTATAGAAGGACAATTATAAGAATTATAGGCAGTTAAACATGTTTTAAATACACCTGTGTTATTAAATTGATGTACAGGGTCGGTTTCAACACTGGTAGTATTATCGCCAAAATCCCATAGGTATCGCGTTGCATTTACTGATAAATTGGTATAAGTTGTAGGTGTATTGGCAGCAGCTGTAATAGGGGTAAATGTAAAATTGGCAGTTGGCACTGGCAATACTTTAATAATGGCATGTGCAGTATCTGCACCATTGCAAGACAATGGATTGGCAATTATTAATGACACCGTATAAGTACCTACGCTAGTATAAGTATAACTTGGATTGGTACTTGTAGAAGTGGAACTACTTGTATCACCAAAAGTCCAGTTAATTGTAGTTGCATTGGTGATACTTGCAATTGGAGTTATAGGTGACCCTAAACAAATAGAATCGGGAATGGTAAAATTGGCAGATATTCTAAAACCTGAAAATGTAACAACTTTAGTAATGGTAACCGGTGAAATACAAGCTGTAGTATCTGCCATAGAAAGTGTTACAGTATAAGTGCCAGTTGATGGGTAGGTATGCATAGGAGGTGTAATGCCGGTATAGGTACTGCCATCGCCAAAGTCCCAATGAAAAGTGGTTATAGTTGTAGCACCAGGCTCGGAGCCATAAACCGAAGTATTGGTAAAAGTAGCTGTATAAGGTCCACAACTATCATTTACAATATAAGTAAAATTAGGGTGAATGCTGCCGGTATCAACAGTAATAACAATACGAGCAGTATCATTAGTTCTAAAACATGCATTTGAATTGGAAGCAGCTAATGTTACAGTATATACACCAGCAGAAGTAAATGTATGCGAGGGAGCAAAAGAGGTGTCAATAGGGCTACCATCCCCATAATTCCAAACAAAATTTAAGCCATTAGTGGTTAAATTAGTGAAATTAACTATTAACGGTGCACAACCATTTGTTGTAGGGCCTGCCACAATGTTTACCGTTACAGGGCCTATATTAAAGGCTATTTTTAAGGCAGCTTCATTACAATTATCACTGGCATCTACTGTAGCCCAGCTACCTGCCGTAGTAGGAAAAGGAGTACTTGAAGGCCCACCACAATTGGCACAAATGGCTTGATAAATAATACCGTGTTTATCAAAACGGCTTGTCCCGCCATCCACATGCTCACCTTCCCAATAGGTAGTACCTGTATTTCTGCCATAAAAAGTAGCATATCTTAATGAAGTCATATTAGGTGCGAATACAATAAAGTAAAAATCGGCACCATCGGTAACAGATTGGTAAGCATCGGTAGTTGTAGGCATACCGGTACAAAAACCGGAGTGTGTGCTTGCTAATGTTAAGTTACCACCCCACCCAGATATATAAACATTCTCGCATGTATCAACTAAAAAAGCAACGGGAGAAATATTAGTATGTAGAGGGTCTCCCGAACCATAAACGGTTGAAATAAGGTCGGTTGTGAGGTTACTATCCATCTTCATTACAAATTGGCTTGATGACGGATTGGAATAGACACCTGCCGTAACCGGAAATGCACCACCAATAGATTGCCCCATAACATACACGTTATCTGAATTGTCAACCTGAATACCGTAAACTTGGTCGTAATGAGATGTACCAACAAAAGTACCTTTCTGAACATTATAAGGCGGACTGTTTTTAAATTTAAGAATAAAACCATCGGCAGAGTCCCCCCCATAAGTTGAATGCCAAGAGCCGGGTGTAACCGGGAAATCGGGGCTACTGGTACCGCCTGCTACATAAAGTGAGGTCTGGCTATTATTAAAAGCAAGTACATAACCCGCATCATCTCCGGAACCATGTAAATAAGTACTCCAGATTAAAGATGTTAGATTACTGTTCATCTTAAAAACAACCCCGTCTTGCAAGCCTGCCAAAGTAGTAGCTATAGCAGATGACGTAGTAGGGAAATTGGTAGAACTGGTGCTACCCGTTACATATATATTTCCTATATTATCTACCTGTACTTCGCTTCGTGCATCATCGCCATAGTTAAATTTCAAATGTCCGTAACCTACCTCTGTAGAGTCAAAATTTATACCATCATCACCACTGCCACCTATGTATGTAGAACCAATAAGAGCACTGCCGGCTGCGTTTAGCTTTGTAACTATAATATCCCATCCGCCACCATTAATGGTTTGAAATGCACCCGGTGTTACCGGATAGTCTTGTGAATGTGTTCTGCCGGCAATAATTAAATTATCGCCTGTGTCCACAATCATACTGTGTGGTCTTTCGTTGCAACTGCCGCCTATATATGTTGCCCATATACGTGTAGTACCCGATGGATTGAATTTCATGATACCTAAATCTGCAGCATATTCTATTGCAGAACCGCCTTGCCCACCACCGAAAGTGGTTTGAAAAGCACCCGGAGTAACAGGGAAAGAAGTACCTGAAGTTAATGCATTTACTAACCCACCGGCATAGAAATTACCATATTTATCGTAAGTGGCAGTAAAACCCCAATTGTCGGCAGTAGAACCGGTAAAGCTGCAAAAAACAACGGTAGGGTCTATTACTAAGAGTTGGCTATGGTCGTAATCATCGGGGAAAGAAAAGCTTACTTTATTGTTTTGTAGTATATAGTTGCAACGTACTTGCACTTTAGTATCCTTAATATTTTGGTAAGCATAGGGTTTCATTTCCTTCATTTGGCCTACTGATGTGTTAATTACCAAATCACCATCTTTAAGATACATTTTATCTGGTCCGTTAAAATTCAATTTTATTTGTGTTGTACTTGCATTGGGTTGCACAATAAATTCATATACAAGCATTCCGTTATCAGATGACAAATGCATATCTATACCATCATAAATGCCATTATAATTAATAGCAAGGTTTGGATGAATTTCAGATTTCCATTTAGCCGGATTATTACCAAGAAAATAATTATAATAAGTTTTTTGTGATTTAAGCCCTTCAATTATTGGTTGCTTTGCACCCTCAAAAGTCATTTTATACACATGAAACTTCATTACCGGAGCATCTTTAAGTAAACCCACATGGAAAGAGTCTATTTTTCTTGGGTTTTCAGCATCGCACAAGGCATATCTAAAACCATCGTTTTCTAAATAGACTTCACCACCTCTTGTTATGGCTTTGTATTGATACCAATCTCCCCACTGTCCCCTATTTTGTATAAATTCCACAGGTGCTTGGGCAATAGCACTTATTGAATTTAAAACTAAGAAACAAAACAATAAAAGTATATAACGTTGCTTCATCATGAATTGTTTTAAAAATTCTGAAAGTAAATGTAATGTTTTTTCTTCATTAAAACCTAATTTTTATTTCTACCTTAATATTCTGTACAAATCTTAATTTCTAATTAATAATAGACAATAAAAAATACTGAAAGGTTTGCAAAAAAGTGATAATTTATATTTATTTGAGATATTTTTATATAACTACAAAAAATACTTAATCTATATTCATAAACATATCATTCATATTTAAAGAGAACCCATTTATGGTGCAATTGGTAGGGATTTTGTTTAGTATAATGCCATTTAGACATTAAAAAATGTGATGAATATTTTATATCCGTGTAACCCCAAATGGCTTAATATAATAGATAGGACATACCCTATGTTATGTGATTGTATAAAATATTTTTATATAATATTGGTATATATATAATAAATTGAAGAAAATTTGTCATATATTATTTAAGATTAGCATTTATATATTTACACAAAATCGCCTCCTAGTAATCGTTAATAAAAGAGCTAATAAAGATAGAAACAATATTTTACAACTATGTTTTCAAACAAATTATTTTGTATTTTTTTTTGTAAAGTGCTTTTTTCTGTTCGCAAACTTCTTCTACACTAATGCAATCTAAGAACAAGAATTAAGATACCCATTGTTCGGATGCCCCCTGTAATCTCGAACTTTTACTTCTTGATGCACAAGGGGTACATCAAGAAAGAACTGGACAGCAGCGGACGCTGCAAGATTTCAGGTTGAAGGGAGACCATACAACCAGTGAGAACAGAATTTAGAATGTATTAATGTTTTAACCTATTTTCACGGTTTTACTATTTAATAATCACCAGTTTTTTTACAACTATTTCATTTTCAGGTATTATTATTCTTACAAAGTAAACACCGGTAAATAAATTTTCAACTGAAAATATATTATTGGTATCTGATAATATCGAACTTTTTACTTTTCTACCAGAAATGTCCATTATTTCAATCCGGGAATTTTCAGGAAATGGAGAATTGTTGGTAACCGAAAATACTGAATTAGAAGGATTAGGATATATATTAATATTTGAAACTAAATCTGACGAGATGATGGTTTTAATACCATCTCTTACAGTACTACAAGAAACAAATGTACATGAATTAGAGTATTTATATTTTGCAACAAATAATACTTCTTGATTCGGCACCATAACTCCTAATGTATCGTGACCGAAAATTAATGATGAGTCAAAGTAATCGGACGCTAAATAAAAACTTCCTTTTTTATCAGGTAATATTGATATCATATCGTCGCCTCCGGTTGGTAAGTATATACTGGTAATATAATTACCGCAATCATTAAATTCAGCCATAAATGCCGGGTCTGGTCCGGTTGGCACAGGCATTGAATCGGCTCCGAAGTGTAAATAATACGTGCCTATATAACCTATAGAATTTACGCCACCTGCAATCCAAACATTGTTACAACTATCTAAACCAACACTATATGCATAATCGGCATAAGCACCACCGGCACTCTTTGCCCATTTAAAATTCCCGCTTGAATCAAATTTTGTTACAAAGGCATCCATACCACTAATACTATTAATTGTATCAGGTCCTAATATTAGGCTCGAATCGAAATAGCCAACCATATAAATATTTTCTAAATTATTAGAAACTATATTAGTAGGGTTAAGTTCCTTACTTTGTTTTTTAGCCCATATTACGTTGCCGCTATTGTTTAATTTTATTATAAAAGATAAATAAGTTGTATAAGACCCACTGATAAGTGAATCGGTAAGAAGTGTTGACCCAACCGTCATTGTATTAGAGTTGTACATTCCTGAAAGGTAACAATTTCCAGCATTGGTAACAGTCATACATGTCGGATAATCATCACCTGTACCACCAAAATCTTTTACCCATAAAGGGGTGCCTGAAGAATCGAATTTAGCAACATAAATATCGAAGTTTGTGCCGGTGGCATGATTAATTAAAGTTGTAGTACCAATTGTTAGGGTTGCACTGTCGAAACTGCCTGTAATATAAACATTATTGGCACTATCAATGCCAATACTACCGTAATTATAATGAGAACTGTTTGCATTAACATTCTTAGCCCAAAGTACATTACCTGCAGGCGAATATTTAGCAACATAAAACATATACAAATTAGTATTATATAATCTTATAGAATCGAAATTGCAATAAAGGCTATCACAATAATAGCCGAATACATATATATTTCCATTATGGTCTGCTGCAAGACTCAATGGCATAACTGTAGAATGTTCGGTACCCTTTGCCCAAAGAAAATGCCCATTGGTATCTAATTTAATTAAAATTTGTTGTTGATGGGCTGCAGGGTTATAAATGGTGTCGGTACCGTAAACTATATAATTATATGCGGAAGCAGTATATGCTGTAAAACCGGATACCAAAATATTTCCCTCATCGTCTTTTGCTGCTGCCCATGTATCAAACCCACTATTAGTACTTAGTTCATCGCTTACACCCCATTTCCAACCATATTGTGCATGCGAAACATTTGCGCAACACAACATTGCTACTATATGTATTAAACAATAAAATTTTATTCTCATTTAAAATTCATCTTTAGATGTAAATATAAGTAATTAATTTAAAAAATTTATCATTAACACTAGTTTTAATTGTCGATATATTTTGTGCATTGATTATAAATACTTTAGAATTTAAGTAAGCTTATTAACTGAATGTTTATTAACATTATCGATTTAATATTACGCTTGATTTATAATAATTAAATTGCTTATCCCTTAGCTCCTTATTACCTCTATTGAATGTAAACTAATAAAATTACTATAATGGATGTTCGTTTATTATAGGATTGAGATTGGATAAGTGAGTAGAGGTTTTTTACTTCTTATATTTAATTCACCCTAAAGTCGCTAGTGATTTTAGGGTGAGGAGTGAAAGGGATAGCACTATAATTAATATCAAATACTTGGAAATAAAATTTAAAATAAAAAACAGGATAAAAAATGGTGTACTGGCTAAACTTAATTACAAAAATATTTATTTTATGTAATAATAAATAAGGGCATTACAAAATCAAAATATTTTCATACGTGTTACAAATTAGTACGAATTAGTCGTCTTCTAAAAAAAAATAGAATCACTTATTATCTGAGTTAAAAACTGAAAATTACACTAATACGCAATAAAACAATAGTTTTGCATTTATAATAACAACTATGTTAGCAAATATTTTGTTGGTAGATGATGAAGAAAAGCTAAGATTATTGCTTAAAAGAATAATTGCGTTAGAAGGCTTTAAGGTTATAGATGTTTCTAATTTAAGAAATGCCCGGCAAATACTTGAACAAGAAAATATAGATATTGTACTCTGCGATGTGAAATTGCCTGATGGTAACGGAGTAGATTTTATTAAAGAAATAAAGGAAAAACACCCTGATATAGAGGTTATTTTAAATACTGCTTTCGGGAACATCTCCGACGGTGTACAAGCTATAAAAAACGGGGCTTATGATTACTTGGTAAAAGGAAATGATAACGATAGAATACTGCCTTTATTATTTAGGGTTGGGGAAACGATAGCACTCAGAAACAAAATACAAAGGCTATAGAAAAAATTAGGTAGGCAAACAAATTTTGATGCTATTATTGGTGAAAGTGCAGCAATTACAGAGTCAATAAAATTAGCACAAAAAGTTGCATCTACCAATGCATCTGTGCTACTGACAGGCGAAACAGGTACAGGTAAAGAAGTTTTTGCACAAGCCATACATTTAAACAGCCCCAGAGCAGATAAAGCTTTTGTGGCATTAAACTGTAGTGCTTTTAGTAAAGACTTGCTTGAAAGTGAACTTTTTGGGCATAAAGCGGGTTCATTTACAGGGGCTACAAAAGACAAAAAAGGACTTATTGAAGAAGCAAAAGGTGGCACATTGTTTCTTGATGAAATAGGGGAAATGCCTATTGAGTTGCAACCAAAAATATTAAGGTTACTTGAAAACGGTACCTATATACGAGTAGGTGATACCAAAGAACAAAAAGCAGATATACGTATTATTGCTGCTACTAACAGAGATTTGCAACATGAGATTGCGGCTAATCTTTTTCGTAGCGATTTATACTATCGCATTGCGGTTTTTAATATAGAACTCGCACCCTTACGCGAAAGGATTAATGATATACCACTCTTTGCAAACTATTTTTTAGATTTATATTCAAAAAGAATAAATAAAAATATTAAATTTATATCTAAAAGTGCTTTAGATGCATTGAAAAATAATAATTGGAAGGGCAATATAAGAGAATTAAAAAATGTAATAGAAAGGGCTGTCTTGTCCTGAAATAGGTTGACACGCAAAAGCGTGTTTATGGAAAAAAATATCAAAATAGCTAAAAGAGGTTCACCGTATAAATACGAGTCTTCCTTAAAGAGAAAAATCCTTCAGGAGTTATATTCTGGCTCCATCA
>CAIWXG010000089.1 GCA_903916555.1 uncultured Bacteroidota bacterium | reverse complement strand
CCGGTTTATTAAATTTTTTCTTATCGCCAACAAAACAATTGATAACGTCTTTTAAGGATGTATAAATATGTTTTACACCGGGAGTATGTTCTAAAAGAAATCCAAAAGAATCAAAAAGCCATTTACCTAAGAAGAAACGTGTTCCTAAATAACCGATAATAATAACAAATGATATGATTATGAAAAAACCTACACCGTGTGGTACAAAAGGTACCCAATCATCTACAACAACAAAAATCCTAAAAAGTATATAGGCAGTAATACAAATTGGGCATAATAAAATTAAACCCTGTAGAAAAGACCGAAACATAACGGCTGATATGCGGCGCATAATACAAAGGTAAGCAAGGTAAACAATTAAAAAAATTACTCTTTTTTAGGTGTTGTTATGTTGATTTATGTAATATTACGGTATATAATTTTTTTATTTTATAGATTATGCATTAATAACAATCAATTTAAATAAAAATCACTATATTGGTATAACTTGCGTCCCAAAATCATAAATTTTTCAATAAAAAATATAAATTATGAATTATTTAATTCAAAAAACATCTAATAAGGTATTCTTTTTGGCATTACTTTCTGTTTCTTTATTTGCATTTAGAGCTAATGCACAACAAAAAAAAGCAGACAATACTATTTTATATTCTGAAAAAAATAATAAAGACAATACTTACAAACTAATAAGTTTCGCACCTAATATTGAATGGAAAGAGAGTAACAACAAGGAGATTTTCAAAAAATATTTAGGAATAAACGGAGTTGAAAATAAAATGCTTTTTTCTAATTCAACGACTACAAAACAAAAAATTACAACAAGCCGCTACAATCAATTTTATAAAGGTATAAAAATTGATTTTGCTTCTTTTACATTGAATAGTAAAAACGGCATTGTAAATTTTATTTCCGGCAATTATTATATGCCTGATAATACGCTATCTACAACACCTGTATTAACTGAAAGTGCAGCATTTAATACTGCTATAAATTATATAGGTGCAGAAAAATATATGTGGCAAGATGCAGCTTGTGAAGCAAAACTAAAAAGTATTTTTCATAAACCTGATACAACTTATTTACCAAAAGGGCAATTAGTATGGGTTGAAGACTTTTTAAATGGAAATGGTAGTAGGAAATTGCATTTAGCCTATTCGTTTGATATATATGCACAAAAACCGATAAGCAGGGAAGTTGTATACATTGATGCAATAAACGGTACTGTTTTATTATCAAATTCAATGATAAAACACACGGCAACAACCGGACATTCTTTATATAGTGCAAATGTGCCCATACAAACCGCACACGTTGGTGCTACCTTTATTTTGTTTGATTCTACAAGAGGAAGTGGAGTATATACACAAAATGCACATAATGGAACAAGTTTAGGAGCAGCCACCAATTTTAGCAGTGCGGGTGATACTTGGCCATCATCAACGGCTGATTCGCAAGCTGTGGATGCTCATTGGGGGGGCGAAATTGTGTATGATTATTGGAATACACAGCAAGGCAGGTTAAGTTGGGATAATCTAAATGGTATTTTATTGAGTTATGTTCATTGGGATGCCGGTTTGGATAATGCTTTTTGGGATGGTACAGAAATGTGTTATGGTGATGGAACAGGTATAAGTGCCGGTGGATTTAGACCCTTAACGAGTTTAGATGTAACAGCACATGAAATAGGACATGGTGTATGCCAAGCAACATGTAATTTAGTTTATGCAGGCGAATCGGGTGGTTTAAATGAAGGATTGAGTGATTGCTGGGGGGCTACAATTGAAAACTGGGGTAATCCGCATGAAGTAGATGCTATGCCCAAAAAACCTTGGTATATTGGTGAAGAGATTGGCGGGCCTATTCGCAGGCTTGATTCTCCCAAATTATTTTCATTACCTGATACTTATTTAGGCACTTATTGGTACACAACCACAAGTTGTACACCTTCCGGTGGAAATGACCAATGTGGTGTGCATACCAATATGGGTGTTTTAAGCAAATGGTATTATTTAGTAGTATCTGGTGGAACAGGTACTAATGATATTGGCAGTACATATGCTGTTACAGGTATTGGCTGGACTGAGGCAGCAACAATACTCTATCAAACAGAATTAGCTATGCCCAGTACTTGCGATTATCCTACTGCTAGAACTGTTTCTATTGCTGCTGCAACAACACTTTATGGTGCATGTTCGCCCGAAGTACAAACAGTAACGAATGCTTGGTATGCAGTTGGTGTTGGTACAAGCTTTGTACCTTGCAATCCACAAATAGGTTTTGTTACTACTGTTCTAAATGTAACTGAAAATGCTGCAACTACTTCTTGTCCTGCAAGTAGGGTCATAAATATAGGGTTACATACATTGGTTGCGCCTACCGGAGGCAGTCCGGTTGTAACAGTTACTGCGGCTTCAGGTACTGCTGTAGCAGGTGTTGATTATACATTAGGTTCTACTTCTTTAACGTTTCCAGCCGGCTCTACTGCAACTCAATATGCAACGCTTACCATATACGATAATGGTGCAGTACACGACAGTAAAAATTTAGTACTTACTTTTTCTTTGGCTGCAATGGGTAGCGATGCTACGGTTGATTTAGCCAATGATTCTATGCACATAAATATATTTAATGATGACAGTGTGCCTACTGTAGGATATACCATTTACCCTACTTTAAATACAGGTACTGCTGTTACTAGTAATTTAACTTCTTCTTTTTATGCCAGCAGACGCAGGGCTCATTCACAGTTTTTACTTTATGCCAGCGAAATGACAGCTGCCGGTGTTTTACCGGGTGTGCCCATTTCTCAAATAGCTTTTAATGTTACCACTAAAAACTCTACGATTCCTTTTGTAGGATATACAGTAAAAATGGGTAATACAACTGCTACAGATCTTACTACGGGTTATGCTACACCTGTAACTACCGTTTATACAGGTTCTCCGTCATCAAATACCGGTTGGGATTCTTTAGACTTTAATATTACCAATTTTACTTGGGATGGTACAAGTAATGTTGCAGTAGAAATCTGTTTTGGACAAAATTCAGGTAGTGCTACTGCAAATGACCAAGTTATGGGCATACAACAGGCATCTGCTATTGTAGCTAATTACAACAGTACAAATACCGGAGCCGGTACAGGTTGCACGCTTGGTTTCAGTATGCCGAACCAAAGTACCGCAAGACCTGTAATGCGTTTTAAACAAGCTGTGCCGCCAACACCTATTGAAACTGTAATGGGTAGCAACCGCACTTGGGACGTACATACCGGTCAAGAAAATTATTTTTATAACCCAACAGATTCATTCTTGATTGCAGGACTTAAAAATGAAACTAATAATTTAGGTTGTGTTACAGCAAGAATTACACAACAAGGAACCGGTTTTGTACCCGAGGTATTTTCCGGCGGTAACAGGTCTCTAAAAGAATTTTCTTTTACACCATCCATAAACCCTACTACAACCAATTACGATGCTACTTTTTACATGACAATTACAGAGCTAAACGGTGTAACACCATCAACACTTTATATTTTAAAAACAGAAGCTCATAACGATGCATCTATTACTACTGCCAATGCGGTAACAGTAACACCTGTTATTACAATAGGTTCTACTTATGTTGCATTTAAAGGAACTTTTTCGGGCTTCTCAGCAACAGATTCTTCGAGATATTTCTTAGTTGATGCAACATTATGTACAGCTCTAGTTGCACCAACTCCTTTAAGTATTCCTAGTTCTCCATGTACCGGTTCTACTACTACCTATTCAGTAAATACCGTTACCGGTGCAACATCCTATATTTGGACGGTTACCGGTATTGGTTGGAGTGGCACAAGTACTACAAACGCTATTAACTTAACTGTAGGTACCGGTGTTGCAACAATTACAGCAACAGCAAGTAATTCTTGTGGTTCAGGCACTCCATATTCATTCACTGTAACGCCTTCAGTTTTACCATCTACTCCGGTAGTAACATTACCCGGCACAACACCATGTGCTGGTTCATCTGTCTCAACTTATAATGCTTCGTCCGCTGGTTCTACCGGTTTTTCATGGTCGGTATCCGGCATGGGTTGGTCCGGAAGTAGTGCTATAGGTTCATTTGTTCCTAATGTTGGCAGTGGTGTAGGTACAATAATTGTAAGTGGTATTAATGCTTGTGGCAATAGTACAAACGATACTGTAATTGTAACTCCATTACCATTACCTGGCTTACCCGCCATTACAATGCCTACTTTACCTTGTTCTGGTGCTACATCTGCTATCTATACTGCAAGTTCGGCAAGTGCTACATCTTATTCTTGGACCGTTTCAGGAGGAGGATGGTCAGGAGCAAGCACTACTGGTGCATTAACAGCAACTGTCGGTGCCGGTGCCGGTACTATTGTATGTACAGGTGTAAATAGTTGTGGCTCAGGCACTGCATATACGTTTACTGTAACGCCGTCACCGATGCCACCTGCACCCACAGTTTCGTTATCGGGCTCAATACCATGCGTTGGTGCTTCCTCTGCTACTTATACGGCAAGCTCTACCGGTGCTATGTCTTATTCTTGGACTGTGTTAGGTACGGGTTGGTCTGGTACAAGTTCTACCGGTACATTAACCGTAACCATTGGTAGTGGTACCGGAACTATTATTTGCTCCGGTATTAATAGTTGTGGTGCCGGTACTGCCGATACTACCTATCTTACACCTTCATCGGGTGTTGGTGCTGCCAGTATGATAATTGAGCCTACGAGTATTTGCGAAGGTAGTACTGCTACTTTTACCACACCTGCAATAACAGGTGCTACATCTTATGCTTGGGTAGTTTTAGGTACAGGCTGGAGTGGTACAAGTACTACAAATTCAATAACACTAACAGTAGGTACAGGTATTGCATCCATTACTGTTTATGGCTTAAGTGCCTGTGGTGGTGGTAGCTCTTTTACATTAGCTACTGTTTTTCCTGTAGTTCCGCCAACAGCAAATTTCAGTATCGCACATCATCTTATATCTTTAGGTTCAACAGATAGCATTATTTATTCAGGTACAGCTTCTGGCAGTGGTTCTTATGTTTGGAATTTTGCTGGTGGTGTTGCTACTCCCGGTACAGGTGGTGGTACACATAGAGTTACATGGGCAACTACAGGTTTAAAAACCATAAGTCTTACAGTAACAGACAGTGGTTGCACATCTACAGTATTTACCGATACTGTTTTAGTAACAACTACAACCGAAATCTTGCCTGTAATTAGTAATTTGGAAGCAATGATATTACCCAATCCTAATGATGGTAATTTTGATATTGTTTTTAATAAAGAAATAGAGAAAAATATATCCATTAAATTAATGGATATGCAAGGCAGACTTGTATATGCACATGAATTTAGTGGAACAAGCAATAATAAGTTATCTATAAATACGGCTAACTTGGCGAATGCTGTTTATTTAGCTACAATTTTAACCGATAACTGTATCTCTTACAAGAAGATAATTATTAATAGATAAAAAAAAAAGGAGAGTTGGAACGGGTTAAGATGTTTAGGTATCTTAACCCGTTTTTTTATAAATAGATAAAGTCCACTTCTGCATTAGCACCAAAAACTTGTTTTATTCTTTCTGGGTGAGTATCTGTAATAATTACCTGTCCAAAATTTTCTTTATCCTGAATTATTCCTAAAAGGGCAACCATTCGGTTTTGGTCTAATTTTTCAAAAATATCATCAAGTAACAATAGTGGCATTTGCCCTTGTTTTTGTTTCAAATAGGCAAATTGTGCTAATTTTAGTGCAAACAAAAAACTTTTCTTTTGCCCTTGCGAACCATACAATTTCAGCGATAAATTATTAAGTTTAAATTCTAATTCATCTTTATGAATACCATGCATTGTTCTTTGAAACTTTAAATCTTGTAGTTGGTATTTATTAAGTAAATTTATCAGTGAATTTTCTTGTAATTCACTGTTGTATTTTAATTCTACAACCTCGTTTCCTGAAGATAGTTTTTTGTAATATTCATTTAATAATGGTATAAACGAGCATAAAAACTTAGTTCGTTCGTCAAAAAGATAAGAACCATCTATTTCAAGTTGATTATTATAATATTCAAGTTCTATATTATTAGCTGCCGGATTATAAGATTGCATTTTTAACCAAGCATTTCGTTGAATGATTACTTTTTGGTACCTAATTAATTTTTCAAGATAAGTAATATCAATTTGGCTAAGAATACTATCTATCCATTTACGCCTAAGTTCGCTGCCCTCGTTTATAAGACTAATATCATCAGGAGCAATCATTACAGAGGAATACTTACCGATATGGTCATTTATTTTTTCATATTCCTTATCATTCAGAAAAACTTCTTTTTTACCTTGTTTCCATTTGCAACTAATAGATTCTTGTTTATTTTGATATTCAAAAATACCGCTTACTCTAAACCCATCTAAACCTGTTTGCACCGTATTTTGCTGATAAGCACTAAAATAGCTCTTTGTATAGCATAAATAATAGATAGCATCTAATAAATTGGTTTTACCGGAACCATTTGGGCCGGTAATACAGGTTACTTTTGCGTTAAAATGAAATGTAGCCGAGGCATAATTTCTAAATTGCAATAAAGTTATTTTAATTAATCGTTTCAAATGCGTGGTTGAAATCAAAAGATTTTATAAATTCGCACAAATTTAGGAAATAGTGCATTCACAGTTCGGGAAAGAAATTTATTTATATTGGTATGAAACGATGTTGCTGCTTCGCAAGTTTGAAGAAAAAGCAGGGCAACTGTACGGTATGCAGAAAATACGCGGTTTCTGCCATTTATATATCGGACAGGAAGCTGTAGCAGTTGGTACTATGTCGGCTTTAAGGGACGATGATAATATGATTACGGCATACAGAGACCATGCATTAGCTATTGCAAAGGGAATACCGGCAAAAGAATGCATGGCAGAACTTTATGGGAAGGCAACAGGCTGCACCAAAGGTAAAGGTGGCAGTATGCATTTTTTCTCTAAAGAGAAACGTTTCTTTGGCGGTCATGGTATTGTGGGGGCTCAAATAGGTTTAGGTGCAGGTATTGCATTTGCAGAACAATATCAGGGTACTGATAGAGCTACAATCTGTTATTTTGGCGATGGTGCTGCAAGACAGGGTATGCTGCATGAGGTTATGAATATGGCTGTTTTATGGCAATTGCCGGTTGTTTTTGTTTGCGAAAACAATCATTATGCTATGGGTACATCGGTAGAAAGAACTTCAAAAGTTTTAGATATATATAGACTTGCTGACGCTTATGATATGCCCGGAGATAGTGTTGACGGTATGAGTTGCGAAGAAGTACATAAAGGTATGGAACGTGCTGTAAGAAGGGCAAGAGAGGGTGGGGGGCCTACATTTTTAGAAATTAAAACATACAGATTTAGAGGGCACTCCATGAGTGACCCTGCAAAGTACAGAACGAAAGAAGAGCTGGAGGAATACAAGGAAAAAGACCCAATTAACACAACTTTAAGTACAATTATGACTAATAATTGGGCTACACAAGAAGAAATAGAACAAATAAACGAAAAAGTTAGGTTTGAAGTTGAAGAATCAGTTAAGTTTGCAGAAGAAAGTCCGTTTCCTGATGATGATGAGCTTTATAAAGATGTTTATATGGATGCAAATTATCCATTTATAACAGATTAAAATAATTGCAAAAGAAAAAATAGAATT
>CAIWXG010000088.1 GCA_903916555.1 uncultured Bacteroidota bacterium | reverse complement strand
TATTATTTTGGGGTGAAGGTTGCCGTAAGTTTTGTCGGCCACCGCAATGGGGTCGTACCAAATAATGCCATTTTGTGCTGGTGCATTGATACCAGCAATAAGAAGTAATACAGTTAAAAATTTCCGCACATTATGTTTATTTGGAACATAAAGGTAAGGACTAAAGTGGGAAGTCAAAAGTTAAAACAAGGAACCTTATAGATTTTCTGATTTATAAGCTAATGTTTTTATTTATAATTGGGTTTGGTACTATCAAATTAGGTAGGATTATTGTATGGAGTTAGTATTAGTTAATGTGCTTGGGCTTAACTAATCCGGCTGAAATGGCGCAAAGCACTAATCCTATACGGTTGTGTACCTGTAGTTTATGGCTGAGCCTGGCTTGGTAGTCGTCGATAGTGCGTTTGCTCACATTCATTTGTTCTGCAATTTTTTCAAAACTAAGTTCAGAGCAGCAAAGGGTGAGGAATTGTATTTCCTTCTCGGTAAGATTGGTATGGATATCTGTTTTCTCAACTATATTAAATACCTTTTTGGAGGCTACATTAGAATAGTAATAGCCAGAATCGTGTACTGTTTTTATGGCATCAATTAGCTCCAGGGTGGTGCATGTTTTGGTGAGGTAGCCTCTGGCTCCATTCTTTATCATACAAATGATGCTGTACTCGGTTTCAAAGATGCTGAGTGCCAGGCATTTTATAGATGGGAATTGTTTTTTGATAGCAGCAACTGTATTGTAGCCATTCATTAATGGCATATTAATATCCAGTAAGCATATATCTGGTAATTCCTGAAGCTGTTCGAGTTGCTCAATTAGTTCTTTTCCATTAGATGCTGATGAAATTACCTGGAGGCAAGGGTCGCTGGTAATAAGACTAATAATGCCGCTCCTTACCACTTCCTGGTCGTCGGCCATAGCAATACGGATAATTGATTCGTTCATAATTGTTTTAGAGTTTTTAAAATAATGTTTTAGGTGGTGTAAATCGCATAATACATTCAAAACATGGTATTAACAAACAGCAATATTAATGAATGTTTAATTAACTATAACGCTAAAAAAAATCGGTGATTATCATAAGTGCATTATTATATAAATAAATTATTGTCTTAAATAGCAACTGAAAAATAAAAAAATTGACTGAATACCTTAAAGAACGAAGTTGATAATTAAAGTTACAAAAGTATTTGGTAATAAGTGAATAAAGGATAAGAAAAAAGTAAAAAGAATTAAAAACGTCATTTGTTAATAAAAAATACCGTGATATCACGGGTTTTTTATGAAAAATTCTGTACCTACTTTTACTTATCCCAATTAAAGTAAAGAATACAAACGTAAAGGTTATAGGTATTTGATACCTAAAAACTAAAAGATTTTTTTTATTGTTCACTTTTAAAACCACTTTATGAAGCAAACATTTCGTTATGCAGTCTCAGTGATCTGGTTGATTTGCGTGTCGTTTATGGCACGGGGATCTTCAGGAATTGTCGGCCCTGACACAGTATGTGTAGGCAGCACGGCAGTGTATTCGGTAACACCTGTATGGTATCTACACTATGTGTGGAGTGTGACCCCGCAGGGAAATATAACAAGCCCCGTGACGCCTTTCCCAACGGCGACAGTATTATGGGGTGCTGTGGGAACGGCCGTAGTG
>CAIWXG010000087.1 GCA_903916555.1 uncultured Bacteroidota bacterium | reverse complement strand
TAATACTATTATTTATTTTATGTTTTATTACAAATTTAAGTACAGCAATTACTTATTATTTAGGTACAAGCGGTTTGGTAACGGCAACAAGTAGTTGGTGGACAGGTACTGCCGGTACAGGTACACACCCCAGCAACTTTAATACTGCCGGTAATACATTTGTAATTATTAATCAATCACCAACTTTATCTGGAGGGTGGACAGTATCCGGAAGTGGGTCGTCGGTAACAATAGGTATGGGGGGGATAGGATATACTTTTACGCAACCAATCACATCAAGTTATCATTTAAATGGTGTTTTAAATGTAAGTGCAGGGTCTGTTTTCAACAATAAAAATACCTCTAATCCCACTTTCGGCACATTAGATATTGCAAGTACTGTAATTTTTGCAGGCTATTCTTCGCAAACTATTCCATTGGATACTTACGGCAATTTAACCATTAGCCCGAATGCAGGTATCAATATATTATTTTCTGCCGGAACTACAAATGTTGCAGGTAACTATACCCAAAGTAGTGGTTATGTATTTTTAAATAACTCTAATGATGTTGACACCCTAAATGTAAAGGGTAGTTTTACTTTATCGGGTACTTCTAGTTTTTATATTTTAACATCCAACAATTACCACGCTTCGGGTTCTGTAAATGTGGGCGGGAATTTAAATGTAACTACTGATGGTACAGAGGGAATGAATGGGCCATTAGAAGAAAATGTTGCTTTAGTGCTTGATTGTTCTAATAGCTCGCATGGAAGTGCTATATTGCAGGTTAGCGGTAATGCTACATTTAATTCCGCCTCCACATACTATATTGATTTTGGTAATGGATCAAATATTTCATCTCAAAGCAGTCATTTTGGCATCAAAGGTAATTTAGCTGTAATGGGTAGAGGTACTTTTTATACTCATTCACAAAGGAACGCATATAGTAGCGGTATAATATTTAATAATTTAGCATCTGATTCTATTCAAACTTTTAGTTATACAAGCACAGGCGGAATATCTAATTATACATCTTACACTATTGATACAGGTTCTTATGTTAAAATGTTGTCGCCTTTAGCATTAGGGGGGCACAACAGCAAGTATGAATTGCTTACGGTAAATGGCACACTTGATTGCCAAAGCAATATAATTAGTGGTGGCTTGACAGGCAACACATTTGGTGGTTTTTATTTAAATGGAGGTGTAAACGGTGGTACAATAGTTACATCGAACACTGGGGGAATTCGTGCTGCTATTACTTTGTTACCGGCTACATTTGCTGCCGGTGCGAATTATGTATTTAATGCAAGTGCCGCTACTAATAACCCATTCCCTGCTATATTTGGTGTGCCAGCAAGCGTAAGTATCAGTACTATAGGTATTTTAACTTCAAATACCTCATTTTCGCCTACTACAACCCTTAGTATTGGTGCATATTCTTTATTAGATATGGGTAGTGCCTATATTCTGTCGGGTGCTTTTTTACCTTTAAATAGTGGTGTCATTAAGACATCTGTACCTACAACTACAAGTGTACTAGCAATTCCGAGTGGTAAAACATGGGGTGGAACCATAAACTATGGCTCCTCAACAGGCTTGCAAACAATAGTAGCAAATACTTATACTAATTTAACATTAAGTAATTCGAGTAATACCAATACATCAAGCAGTAATTTAATTGTGAACGGTGTGTTAGCCACTACTGCGGGTGGTACATTAGATATGGGTGTGAACACATTAAGTGGAACATTAACTTCCAATACCGGAACCGGTAGTTTACTCACCCAGAACACAAGTACATTGCCACTGCCAGCAGGCAAAACATGGGCTACAACCATAAAGTATAATAAAAATACCGGAGGACAAACTATTGTCGGCGGTATATATCCCTCTTTGTTATTTACCAATACTAGCGGAACAAATATAGCTTCGGGAGTAATAACCGTATTAGCTAATTTTACTGTGCCTGCAAATACAATATTTTCTGACGGGGGGAATATTGTTGCGATTAAAGGAGGTTTGAATAATGCTGGTAAAACCATTGGCAGCGGGGAGTTAAAATTAGCAGGAACTCTTGCACAATCAATACAAGGAAATGGTATTTATACCAATCTGGAAATCAATAATACCGGTGGTGTTGTAATCGTAAATCCGGCTATTGCACATGATTCAATAACAATTATAGGTGCTCTAAAATTGACCAACGGCAATTTGGCAAGCAATGGCGGGCTTGTTATTGCCATGCAGGACAGCACATTGGATTGTGGTGGTAATATTGGGCAAATTATAAGCGGTTCAATCACAGGCAATGTTATTATACAGCAATATATTTCGGGCGGACGCCGCGCATTTCGGACATTTGGACATCCGTTTACAACCTCTATCGCATTAAGCCAA
Organism: uncultured Bacteroidota bacterium; assembly: GCA_903916555.1. GTDB lineage: Bacteria > Bacteroidota > Bacteroidia > Chitinophagales > Chitinophagaceae > CAIYTT01. The sequence continues at coordinate 10,077 of CAIWXG010000087.1, read as the reverse complement.
TTGGAAAATTATATTGATATTACGGGAAAAAATGGTGCAACAAACGGATTTACTACTACAACAACCAATGCACCATCAGCATTTAAATATCACACATTATTTGGAAATAGTTCGATAACAACAGGTAAAGGAGACCCGGGATGGCAGCCATTTACATCGTGTAATGGCACACCAGACAGTAATTTATGGCATCAATATGAAGGAGTTCGTATATTGGTAAGAGGAACAAAAGGCGAAGGTTTATACGGTGGTACATACACAAAACATGCTGTAAGTTTTAGAATGTATGGAAATATCAATACCGGTTCGTTTCATGTTCCCTTAATTAAAGGCAGTGCAATGGTGGCTGGTTTGTTCGTTCAAGATTATAATCAAATGAGCAACCCTTATCCGGCTCCTCTTGATTTGGGGGTGGTATTTACGAATGCGAAAGCAGCAGGGCAAACTTATGGAAACGTATTTTGGGTTTGGAATGCTTTATTGGGTAAATCCGGTGGTTGGGATTTTGTTGATATTACTAGTACTCCAAGCTATGTAATACCGGCAAATGCTTCTTTTCAAGTAAGGGCATTGACAAATGGTGCCTATCTACCATTTACAGAAAGCAATAAAGCAAGAACAATTGCTCACCAGGTTTTAAAAATGCCCAATTATGGCATAATGCTTAATATATATGATTTAAATTACAATTTATATGATTATTTAAACATTATTTTTAATTATATGGCAACAGATGCAGAAGACATTGATTTTGATGGTGGAAAGGCAGTTAATCCTGATGCAAATTTATTTAGCTTGTCTGCCGATCATCATTCACTTTGTCAGGATGTCCGTCCTTTTGTTGCCGGAAATAGTATTCCATTAGGTTTTACAAGCACTACTAAACAGCAATACATCATTAAGGCAAGCCAATTATTATTACCCAACGGAACTGAAGTATATCTGCATGATAAATACCTGAATGAATTTCTAGTATTGAATCAAGGGTCAGAATACGCATTTACAATTAGTGCAGATACAAACTCGCAGGGAAATAACAGATTTGAATTAGGTATGGCAACAGGCGACACCTTAAAAAATTTCAATGTAGTTTTGATACCTAATCCGGCTTTATCGGAAGTAACAATAAATTTTACTACCCAAAGCATAGATAAAATAAACATTAAATTAATTACAGTATATGGCAAATGCGTATATCAACAAGATTTTGCAAACACCCAAACAGGTAAAGTCGGCATAAATTTAAGTGATTTTCCTAACGGCATATATTTTGTAGAAATTATTTCGGGAAAGAATAAAATAATTAAAAGGCTCTTAAAGCAATAATTGGTGCAATTAGAGTAGCCTTCCTTACAAACTCATAAAAAGTATTCTTTAAACAGTATAGTACGAAATGGTGTATATGATAAAGTTTCGGATTGTATTTTAAAAATGCTAGCGAACGGATTATAACCTATTTTAAAATATTTTTGAATATGGAATGTATGATTTAAAAAAATCCTTTACACATTAAATTAGATTTAATGTGTAAAGGATTTTTTTTAAATTATTCTTATTTTTGATTTCCTACAACTTCTAAGCCTTCACCTATTTGTTGTCTCCACATGGCATAATATAAGCCTTTTTCTTCTAATAAGTCTTCATGGGTACCGGTTTCTATAATCTTACCTCTTTCTAAAACATATATTCTGTCTGCATGCATAATGGTAGATAATCTATGTGCAATCATTAGAGTTATATGATTTTGTTTTGAAGTAATATTTCTTATTGTTTGGCTAATTTCATCCTCTGTCAATGAATCTAAGGCTGATGTAGCTTCATCAAAAATCATTAATCTTGGTTGGCGTAATAATGCACGAGCTATAGAAATTCGCTGGCGTTCACCCCCCGATAATTTTAATCCTCCTTCACCAATCATTGTTTCTAAACCTTTTTCTGCACGCGATAATAGATTTTGGCACGAAGCTTTTTGCAATGCAAGCAAAATATCTTGCTCGGTAGCAGACGGGTTTACAAATAATAAATTCTCACGTATAGTACCCGAAAACAATTGTGGGTCTTGTGTTACTAAACCCATTTGCCTCCGTAACTCATCATAATCAATTGCAGACCCATTATGTCCATTATAATAAATAGTTCCATTAACCGGGTGATATAAGCCTACTAATAACTTAACCAATGTTGTTTTACCACTGCCCGAAGGACCTACAAAAGCAACTGTTTCGCCTATATTTACCTCGAAACTAATGTTGTTTAATGCTGGCCGAGAAGAACTATTATGTTTAAAAGTTACATCTTTAAATTGTAATTGCTGAATATTATTTATTTTTTCAGGATTTTCGGGAGTAAATTCTACAGGTTTCTTTAATAACTCCTGCATATTGTTCAATGATGCCTCCGCTTCTCTATATGATAATATTACGTTACCTAATTCTTGTAACGGACCAAATATGAAAAAGGAATAAAACATTAATGTAAGATATTGCCCCGGACTAATGGTTTGTTTATATATTAAGAACAATAAACTCATAACAATAGTTTGCCTTAATAGGTTTACAAAAGTACCCTGCACAAAAGAAATTGCTCTAATACTCCTAACTTTTTTTAATTCTAAATTTAATATTTTTTGTGTGTTGCCATTCAATCTTTCTACTTCTTGTTGTGTAAGACCAAGACTTTTTACTAATTCAATATTACGTAAAGACTCTGTTGTAGAGCCGGCTAAGGCATTCGTTTCACTTACAATATTTTTTTGTACTATTTTAATCTTTTTGCTCAATACGTTTGTTAGCCACCCTAAAATAATAGAACCACCAATATATATTAATGGTAAATAAGGATTTACTGAGAACGCATAAGCCATTACCCATACAATACTTATTACAGACATTAATAGAATATTTACAAATGCATTAATAAATTTTTCGCAATCAGACCTTACTTTTTGCAAGGTAGATAGTGTTTGTCCGCTGCTTTGGTCTTCAAAATTTTGATAGGGTAGGCGTAATGCATGTTTTAGACCATCGGTATATAAACGTGCCCCAAATTTCTGTATTACAACATTCATAACATAATCTTGAAAAGCTTTAGCTATTCTGGAAACCATTGCTACACCAATTAAAGCACTAATTAATAAGGCAGCACCACTAAAATATTCGCCTAAATTGCGGGTAGTATGTCCTTCTTTATCTACTGTTAATGGGTGGTTCACAAACCCGTCTAATAGTTGACCACCAAGGTAAGGGTCTAATAATGAAAAGCTTTGATTAATTGCTGCTAATACGATAGCTAAAAATATCATTAATTTATAATGACTTAGATATTTTAATAATAATTTCATAGGGTGCAAATGTAATGTTTAGTTCCTTTATAAGATAAATAAGTCTATTTACAAGATTTATATTTTGTTGTTAGGTTATGCAATAGTATTAATTTTTTTCACAAACATTTATCCTATACAGCTATCTTTGTAAAATGAAAAATTTGCGTGAATTTTCGCTTCATGAGTTGGAAGAAATATTGCTGAATATAGGCGAACCTAAATTTAGAGCTAAACAAATATATGAATGGATTTGGATGAAATTTGCAGGTAGCATAGATGATATGACCAATTTATCTAAATCGCTTAGAGAAAAACTTGCTATAGAATACCATATACCCAAAATAAAGAATCATCATAGCCAATTTAGCAGTGATGGTACTATAAAAAACAGATTACAATTATTTGACGGTAATTATGTTGAAAGTGTATTAATACCTACAGAACAACGTTTAACAGCGTGTGTATCGTCTCAGGTTGGGTGTTCCTTATCATGTAAATTTTGTGCCACCGGCTACATGGAACGCAAAAGAAACATGAATTTTGATGAGATTTTTGACGAGGTTAGTTTAATAAACGAACAAGCACAAAAACATTTTGGTAAGAAACTAACCAATATTGTTTTTATGGGAATGGGTGAGCCTTTACTTAATTATAAAAATGTATTGCAGGCAATAGAAAAAATAACATCGCCCGATGGTTTAAATATGAGCCCCAAGAGAATAACTGTTTCAACTGCCGGTATTGCAAAACAGATAAAACAATTAGGTGAAGATAAAGTTCGTTTTAAATTGGCTTTATCGCTGCATGCAGCAACAGACCATAAACGAAATGAAATAATGCCTATTAATGAATCTAATAATATTGCCACTTTAATTGATGCCCTAAATTATTTTTTTAAAGCTACAGAAAGTGAAATAACATTGGAATATATACTTTTCAGAAATTTTAATGATACCCTTAAAGATGCTGAAAATTTAGTAAAAATATACAGGCAGGTGCCCGCAGACCTTGTAAATATTATTGAATATAATCCTATTGATTCAGCCAGATTTGATAGACCTGATGAAGAAACAGTAAAAGAATTTATTGAATATCTTGAATCTAAAAGAGTTAATGTGCGGCTTAGGAAAAGTAGAGGAAAAGATATTGATGCTGCATGCGGACAATTGGCAAATTTAGGCAGAGCCTAAATTACTTCTTCTGTAATTTAGGTTTGATTTATAAAAAACAGATACTATTTTTGTTTTCTGTAATCTATAGTAATTGTAATTATTGCTCAAAGGCTTTATTATAGCATTATATTTTATGGTAATATAATATAATTTATGGCTAAAAACAAAAATGCATCAAAACAAAATATTGTAAAAGCACCGATAAATAAACAAATAAAGAAAGAGAATGAAATACCACAAACTAAATCTCCAATTATAGAAAAGTCAACATTTTGGAATAAACCGGCAAATCAATTTTTATTTGTAGGTGCAATAGCAATAATTACTTTTTTATTTTTTAGTTCTTGCTTAAATAATCAGCTCACTAACTGGGACGATCTTGGTTATGTAATATATAATCAATATATTAAAGATAGTTCAGCACAAGGTATTCTGAATATATTTAAGCTGAGCTCTACAGTTATGGGTAATTATCATCCCTTAACAATTCTTACTTATGCTATTGAATATAGCTATTGCGGTTTAAAGCCATGGTTATATCATTTTGATAGTGTTTTATTACATGTTATAACAACTATTGTAGTATTTTTCTTTGTAAAATTACTTACAAAACGTACTATTGCCGCTATTATTGCTGCACTTTTATTTGGTATTCACCCTATGCACGTAGAGTCTGTAGCTTGGGTAGCAGGAAGAAAAGATATTTTGTATGGTTTATTTTATATACTTTCTTGCATTTGTTATATTTATTATGTAAGAACAAAAAGCAATAAAAAAGTTGTATGGTATATAGCAGTAATTCTCTTTTTTGCAATTTCATTACTGTCAAAATCTGTAGGAGTAACTTTACCAATTATTTTATTACTGATTGATTATTTTGAAAAGAGAAAAATAAATATATTTTTATTAATTGAAAAAATACCTCATTTTGCTTTATCTCTCCTTTTTGGTTTATTGTCAATTACAGCTCAAAAGCAAGTAGGGGCATTAGGTACTTTAGATGTATCTTATAGCCCAATAGAACGATTAGCTTTAGGTAATTATGCACTCATTACCTATATATGGAAAGCAATACTACCAATAGGTCTATGTAATTTTTACCCTTATCCTGAAAAAGTAAATAATGAATTGCCGGGTATTTATTTTGTAAATATATTATTAGTATTAGCTGTTTTATTTTTAATATGGAAATATGCACGTAAAAATACTACTATACTTTTCGGCTTTTTGTTTTTTCTAATTAATATAGTGTTGTTATTGCAATTTATTCCGGTTGGTGGATGTATTATATCCGATAGGTATGGGTATATACCTTATTTGGGCTTTTTTATTATTGTTGGTTGGTTGATTTCTGAATTATTTGAATCTAAAAATAAAATTTTATTAAGTAAAATTACGTTTGCGATAACCTTAATTTATTCAATAGTACTAGGTTTTATGACCACAGAAAGATGTAAAGACTGGTATGATTCTATTAGTTTATGGAATGACGAGATTCAAAAGCATCCTGATAACCCTGTTGCCTATTATTACATGGGACAGGAATACTATACAAGATTTGAAAATACAACAGCACTTAATGAAAAGAAAATTTACGGCGACAGTAGTATGTATTTTTTTAAAATGTCTGAAACTAAAAAACCTGATTATATAAATCCTATTATAAGTATTGCAGAATTGCAAAGAAATTATGGTTTAATAGATGATGCAAAAGTATCTTATTTTAAAGCATTGAAATATGCTAAAAATGATGTTACATCTCTTGAACCTATATATATGGGTATGGGCGTTGTATATTGTATTAAAAAAGACTACGACTCTGCTGCTTTCTGTTTTAGAACCGGTTTACAGCTTAAACCAATAAACTCTGACGGGCATAGTAATTATGCAAATTTTTTAAATATTACAGGTAAGAATGATTCTGCTTTGTTAGAATATGCGGTAGCTATTAGCCAGAACCCTGATAATTTTATACCTTACGAAAATAGGGCTAGAATATTAGTTGCAAAAAATAAATTTGATGAGGCATTAAAAGATTATAATAAAGTATTAGAAATGATGCCGGATAGGGGAGAGGCATACTATTTAAGGTCTCAATGCTATTGGTTAAAAGGGAATAAGGGTTTAGCACTTAAAGATGTAGAAACAGCAAAAGCAAAAGGCTTTTCACAAATAGACCCTAACTATTATCAACAACTAAAAAATCAATAGAGTAGTATTAGTTTGTAAATGCTGGTAAGAAACCATTAACTCCTTTCAAGGGAGCACCAAAGATACCTGGTATTAGATATATTGCTAAAACAAATGATGCAATTGCTATAAATAATCTGGAAAGTGTAACAAATTCTTGATTATGGTTATTTCTAGTTACTACATAATCATTATTGAATTTTATTTTACCCAACATATATAGACCTAATACAATGCATAATATAGCCCAAATTCCTATAAATAATTCTCGGTCAAACATATCATTCCATCCTAATATAATAACAGCAATAGATAAAAATTTTAAGCTAATCAAAACAGAAAATAATCCTAAAACAACTTTTACCTGATTAAGCACTGCAATAGAAGAAGCAATAAAATTTATAATAAAAGGGAACATAAAAGGGGTTGAAAGTCCTAAAGAAAACCCTAACATTCCTGCTAAAGGCCCCAAAGTACCACCATCGCTTGCCATTACTAATACTAAGCCTACAATAGGCCCTGTTGAAGAAAAAGTTACTATCGGCAAAGTAAGTGCCATATTGAATATACTCCAAAAGTTTCCTTTTCGTGCTTTTGCATCTGTTAATAATGCCCACCTTGCAGGTAGTTTTATTTCGAATGCTCCTAAAAAAGAAAAGCCTAATACAATAAATATTCTAAAAAATACTAAATTAAATATCCAATTACTATATAGTAATTTAAGATTTTTTTGACCTATTATAAAATTAATACCTGTTATTAATAAACCTAAGATAGAAAAAATAGCAAAAATAGAAAGGGAATATACGAAAATATTATATTTTCCCTCCGATTTTTTTCTGCTTCTTAGCGTTAAATAACCTACTGTTATAGGTAATAAAGCATAGACATAAGGGGTAAATACAGATAAAATTCCTCCAAAAATCCCTTTACTGAAAATCCAAAATAAAGATTTTATATATTCTTCATTGGTAAGTATCTTTTTTACATTTGAAGAATAATAATTGTTTACTTGAATTTTATTTGTACTTCCGGCAATAAAACTTTGCTGAGGTGTTATTGTTTGTGATAAAATATTGGAAAAAGAAAAAAGAGTACAAAAAAGTAAAAAGAATAAAAATTTACATGATATATTTTTTATATGCAATATATATTTAATCATTATATAATATAAGTACTTTATTCAATTAAACTATTTCTGACTCTGCAATTAATGCATTCTCAACAAAATACATACTTAGTTCGCCTTTGTTTTTGGCTTGTATTTTGCCTCTATAAGTACATTCAAATTTATCTTTAATTAGTTCGTGAGTAACTTCAGAAATATTTATTTTACCTGCGGTACTATTTTGTTCCATTCTTGCAGCAGTATTTACGGTATCGCCCCAAATATCGTAAGCAAACTTTTTTACACCAACTATACCTGCAACTACACTACCGCTATGTACACCTATTCTTACTTGGAACGTAAGGTCGCCAAGTTGTTTTTTTCTTTCTGCCATAAATTCTCGTAATTCAAGAGCAGCATTTACAACATTTGCAGCATGTTCTTCATTAGGCATTGGTAAACCACAAACCGCTAAATATGCATCACCAACAGTTTTTATTTTTTCAATATTGTACTTACCCATTATGTGATCAAAGCCACGAAAACAACCATCTAATTCATTTACTAATTGTTGTGGCGTCATTCTTTCTGCTACTGTAGTAAAACCAACAAAATCTGTAAACAATACTGTTACTTCATTAAAGAACTTTGCTTCAGCACTGCCTTTATCTTTTAATTCTTCTGCTACTTCCGATGGTAAAATGTTTAGTAATAATTCTTCTGAACGATTTTTTTCTCTTGTAATAATTTTATTCGATTTGTTTTGTTTTATATTACTTCTAAGTACTAAACCAATTACAAATAATAAAACTACAATACCTGCATATAAAAAGTAATCTTCATTTTTCTTCTTTTCAATTGTTACTAAGTCTAATTGAATTTGTTTATCTGCAATTTCTTTTTTTGCTTGTGTTTCTTGTTTTGTTAATTCCTTTTTGTTATCAATCGAATTAATCGAATCTTTTAAGGTAGTTGAGAGTATAAAATTATCTAATGCGGCAGCATAATTACCTGATAATTTATAAGCTTCCGATAAATATTGACTATATTCACTAACACCGGCAATATCTCCACTTTCTTTACAGCCAGCTATACATTTATTTAAATATTCAATAGCCTTATTAAGTATTGCGGTTCTGCCTTTTGGTACTAATGGACCTATATTGTCATTATTGCTTGTATCTTTTGCAATCAATAAATAAGTATCACCAATATTTCCTTCCAAAATCTTTATATCTTCTACATCTTTTAATTCTTCAAGTAGTTTTAGTGCATCAAAGTAAGACTCTAATGCTTTTGGATAGTTATTTATTTTTTTATATAATTCACCAATATTTACAAAATTTACAGCAATCCCACTTTTATCTCCATTAGCTTGATAAATACTTATTGCTTTTTTATAATAAACTAAAGCACTGTCAAAATTGTTTTTTCCTAGATATACATTTGCAATATTTCCATCAACTTTTGCAATATTAATATTGTCTTTTAATTCAATAAATATATTTAATGCTTTATTGCAATATTCTAATGCTTTATCAAATTGTTTTTGTCGTTCGCATACTACACTAATATTTATGTTAGAATAAGCAATTGCGGCTTTATCATTTATTTCTTCATTTAATTTTAATGCGGAAAAACCGGCAACCAAAGCTTCTTTGTATTTGCTTATATTTAAATAGGAAATTTGTTGACTACTATAAAGTCGTGCCATTTTCTTCTTGTCATCATTGCCAATTTGTCCATTTTGTTTTAATCCATCGAATATTGTTATTGCACTTTTATAAGCAGTAAGAGCACTATCAAATTCACCTTTATTTAAATAAACATCACCAATATTTCCATATACACCGGCAATACCTCTCTTAATTCCTAATTCCTCAAATAATTTTAATGAGCGATTATTGTATTCTAATGCGGAGTTATAGTCTCCTTTTTGCTTATAGTTAATAGCAATGTTCATTAATATCATTGCTTTACCTCTATTCCACACTAATTTATTTGCCAGTTCTAAACCTAAATTACCATATTTAAAACCTTCATCGGGATTTATTCCACTATACTCATAGCATAACTGCCTATATATATGTACTTTATTTGTATCTTCTTTTTGTGTTATTAGTACCAGTAACAGAGAATCTATTTTTGCTTTTCCATGTTTTTGAGAATAAGATTGAAATGAATTAAATACAAAAATAATAGTAAAAAAAAACGGCAATAAATTGCAGCAAATGCCATTTATTATTTTGTTTTTTTTTGCCATATTTTATTATTTCTATATTTTT
>CAIWXG010000086.1 GCA_903916555.1 uncultured Bacteroidota bacterium | reverse complement strand
TTGGCGATATTGCCAAGCGATACCTCTCTATCTTCAATAGGAACATATGTCAGGTCAATATCTACTGACAGTCTCGGCATTTCCCTAACAAAGAGATTAATTGCGGTTCCGCCGTGTAAAGCAAAACAACTTTCCTTTGCAACTTCCGGTAAGATATTTAATAGCAGGGCAACTTGTCTTTTATATACTGCGCTTTCCATATTCTTCTAATTCTTTAGGTATTGTTATCTGATACTTTCTATTATAAACACCGTTTTTTACGATGCTGCGCTTTCCTTGCCCGAGGTCTATTTTCTTTAAATCAACATAATTCAACCACTCATGGCCAGCCTTTTCAGCAAGATATAAGAATAACCGTTTAACTTTTATGGATTCACATTTTTCAAGCAATGCCTGAACTTGTTTGGGTATTAGGTTATTTAGCCCTTCCATAAGCTCATAACACTCCAACAATTCCTGTTTTTCAGGGGCAAGATACAGGCACTCCAAAATAGCACGTGCCGCATTTGAAACCTTTATTGAAAAATGTTTAAGTTCCACTTCTACAAACCCAATATCCATTGGTAGGAATTCAGTTTGATAATAATCAACAAGAACGCCCCAATCATAATTCAAAAACCAAGCTGGCAACTTTTCTCCACGATTTCCAAAAAGGGTTACTTTGTGGGAGGCTAACTCAAGATAATGAGTTTTCCCTAATAAAGCCAATGCAGTTTTCCCCCCAGGGTGGACAGTTGAAAAACCTTGTGTTTGTAAAGCATACATACCCCCTTCATAGCTTACTTTGTCGCCAGTCCTTATCATTGCACCATTGCCCAAGGATTCCAGCCACCTACTATTTCTATAGCGTTTTTGCAAGTCTGGGCTATACCCTTGTTCTGTAAGCCAAAAAGATTGCAACACCACACTTTTGGGAAGAGATGTTAGAAGTTGGTTTATTTTTGTTGTATTTTCAGTACTCATAGTACCAGTATAATGAAATATTTAAACTATGTCAAGAAAGCAGTTTATAATTGTTCCCACAAAGGTACTAAAAGTACCTTAAACTATACTTTTTTAAACTATTGCAGTTTGGATTATTTTCCCACACCACATTATTTGGATAAAATAAGTACATACTCAAAATGTCCAGAACCTATGTTCTGATTTAATAGCAATCGGTTTCCCTTCTCCTTTTTTAAAACATAGTAATTCCCATTATTAACTTAATGGGAATTCACCATGTCTTATGTATCAAAACTTATTTTCCGAGAAATAAACAACCTTATACCAGATTTGATGAAAATTGAGCCGTCAGAAAGTATTAACCTTAGAACATATGGGTTAAATAATATTTTCCTAAAAGTATTGGAAAACACGAGTGAAGAAATGAACATAGAAATTAGTAATTATTCACTAAGAAATAGTGTTTTAGTGGCAAACCCCTCTTTTGAAATAGTAATTTATTATAAAATGCACATCGCAGAAGTTGCCAGTTATAATGACCCATATTTCACTTATAAGTTAATATATGAGAATGATGGGATAAGTATCGATGCGAATAGTTATGCAAATAAACTTGTTTATGAATGGCTAAAGGAGCTAAAACTGTGGAACAGCAATAAGAAAGACAGTTTTAATACTAATAAGTTATATTAAAAGAGGGAGATACAATCTCCCTCCGACCATTCCAGTCAAACAGGTTATTCCTGTTAGGTTGCTCTCCAGCAGAGCCTAATTACGCTTCACCTGATATTGCAAATGTATATTTTATACTTTTTTATAGCAAACTTTTTCCCGATAATTCCAAGAACCATGCCTAGCAAAACTCATTATTAGATGGCAAATTATTTTTAATTGTCCAGTAACATTGTACTGTAATTATAATATCTAGTTTTTTTTACGAAATTTCTAACATAAGAAAGTTCTATTATCAAATAATGGAGCTTAAAATGTCCTATGTATCAAAACAAATTTATAGAAAAATACACGACCTTATTCCCAATCTGCAAAACTTAGAACCTTATACAAAATTTGATTTTAAACAAAAGGGGTTTCCAGATGTTCATTTAGTAATGCTTGAGCCATTTAATGATGATATCAATTTTATTTTAACTCGCTTTAAAAATGAAGGGAGGCAGTTAATAGCAGACCCTTCAATTGAAATTGCTGTAAATCCTATCAAAAAAACAGCAAATGTTCTAACTTACAAGGACACCCACTATTTTCATGAAACTGTCTTGTCCTGAAATAGGTTGACACGCAAAAGCGTGTTTATGGAAAAAAATATCAAAATAGCTAAAAGAGGTTCACCGTATAAATACGAGTCTTCCTTAAAGAGAAAAATCCTTCAGGAGTTATATTCTGGCTCCATCA
>CAIWXG010000085.1 GCA_903916555.1 uncultured Bacteroidota bacterium | reverse complement strand
GCAATATCAGCAGAAATAAGCAATCCTTACAGCGCTGTATTAGACCCTGCTGGTAATTTTTATTTTGCAGATTATGCCAACAACAGAATACGGAAATTAGGTAATGTTACCGACCATACACCCACATTTACCGGTGGACATTTGCAAACTTTAACGGTATGCGAAAACTCGGGAGCCGCCAATTTAAATATACTTTTACAAGTATTTGATGCCGATACAGCACAAACGGAAACTTGGAGCGTAGCAATGGCTGCAACACATGGTAGTTTATCTGTATCCTATTCTACAACATCAACCGGCAGTACATTAACACCCGCAGGCATGACATACACACCTACCATTGGTTATAGCGGCAACGACAGCTTTAAGGTGCAAATATTTGACGGTTTCATACATGATACAACTTTAGTACGCGTAGTTGTTAATCCGATACCTTATGTAAGTATTATTTCGGGTCCGAGTATGGTATGCGTAAGTTCTGCTACAAGCCTTACTGATTCTGCATCGGGAGGCACTTGGAGTGCAAGTAATGGTTTTGCAAGTATTAGTAGTGGTTTGTTAACAGGATTATCAGCAGGTGTTGATACTATTAGCTATAACATTACAAGTAGTTGCGGCACAGCCACAGCTACTAAAATAATTACAGTTAATCCGCTACCTGTTGCAGGCACTATTACGGGTACAGCCAGTGTTTGTGTAGGTAATTCTATTTCCTTAACCGACACCCTAGCCGGCGGTACATGGCATGCTACAAACACGAATGCCACAGTTATAGCAGGCACGGTAACTGGTAATAACAGAGGCATAGATACAATTATCTATTCTGTAAGCAACAGTTGCGGTACCGTAAATGCTACTAAAATAATTACGGTAAATGCAATACCTGTTGTTTCGGCTATCAGCGGTTTAAGCAGTGTTTGTCCGGGTGTAAGCATCACACTATTTGATACTACAAGTGGTGGCTCTTGGAATTTAAGTAATGCATTAGCAAGCATTAGCGGTACAACAGTAACAGGTATAAGTGCCGGTATAGACACGGTTAGATATATAGTTACAAATATGTGCGGTGCAGACACAGCAATACATGCTGTAACAATATTATCGCTGCCCGATACCGGTATAATAACAGGTCCTACCTCTGTATGTATTGGGTCAAGTATCCTTATTTCAGATGCTTCGCCAGGTGGCGTATGGGGTATAAGTAACGGAAATGCAACGTTTTCGAGCCTTACTATAAGTGGCGTAAGTGTAGGCATAGACACTATTATTTATACCGTAACCAATACATGTGCTACTTTGGCTGCTCATAAAGCGATTACCATATTGCCATTGCCTTACGCGGGTAGCATAAGCGGTGTTTCTACTTTGTGTGCCGGTGGTGCAACAATAACACTTACAGATACCATAAGTGGTGGTATATGGAGTAGCAGCTTTACGAGAGCAACTGTAGCAAGCGGTGTAGTTACAGGCATAACAGCAGGAATAGATACCATAAAATATGCAGTTACCATTTCTTGCGGCACTGCTATTGCAACACACATTATTACCATTAATCCTGCCCCTTATGCTGGTGGAATAACAGGTGTAGCCTCTGTATGTATTGGTGGCACAACAACCTTAACAGATAGCATTAGCACCGGTATATGGAGTGCAAGTAATACCCATGCTACAATTTTAGCCGGCGTTGTTACCGGTGCACTAGCGGGTACTGATACCATAAGTTATACAGTAACAAACAGTTGCGGTACAGCTTATGCTACGAGTGTAATAACAGTAAATCCTAATACAAGAGCGGATAGCATATTAGGCACTACATTGGTATGTATAACAGATTCTGTACTGCTTACAGATTCTACAACATCGGGTATTTGGAATGCCAGCAATGGTAATGCAGCAATTTCATCTACAGGCTGGTTGACAGGTATTACAGCAGGTACAGATACTATCAGTTATACAGTAATAGGTGCTTGTGGCACAGCAATAGCTACAAAAATAGTAACCGTAGGCATACCGCCTGTTGTTAGTGGCATAATAGGTGCTACTAGCGTTTGTGAAACACAATCTATCGTATTATCTGATTCCACAACCGGTGGTATATGGACAAGTAGTAATACGAATGCTATTGCCATTGGTGATAGTATTATTGGCAACACAAGCGGTATAGATACCATACGCTATGCGGTTACAAATACGTGTGGCACAACAACTGTATTGCATATTATTTCCATAAACCCGATGCCACATCCGGGTATTATTACAGGTTCTTCTACAATATGCAGTGGTCTTACAGATACCCTAAATAATACGGTTACAGGTGGTGTTTGGGGTAGTTTCTCCACATCTATTGCTACTATTTCCACAGCAGGCGTAGTTACGGCATTAGCTGCCGGTACCGACTCTATCTATTATACACTTACCAATACTTGTGGCAGTACTACCGTATCTTTTATACTTACTGTAAATACTGCACCGGTAACAGCAGGTACTATAATTGGTATTACAGACAGTGTATGCCCGGCAGATACGATAACGCTTACCGATGCAGTTAGTGGTGGTAATTGGTTAAGTACAACAACAAGTATTGCTACCGTGAATAGTGGAGGTTTGGTAGTTGGTGTCAATCCGGGTTTAGATACTATAATTTACAAAGTAA
The DNA here is from genome assembly GCA_903916555.1 of uncultured Bacteroidota bacterium. GTDB lineage: Bacteria > Bacteroidota > Bacteroidia > Chitinophagales > Chitinophagaceae > CAIYTT01. The sequence continues at coordinate 9,368 of CAIWXG010000085.1, read as the reverse complement.
GTAATAGTTGTGGGGCTGATAGTGTTATGTATGCTATTGTAGTTCGGAATCCATCTGAATGCCCTAATGGAATTGCACCAATCAACAATAAACCAAGCATGCTAACGGTGTTCCCTAATCCGAATACAGGTATTTTTAATGTAACAATCACTACACAAATAAACGAACCTGCTTATGTATTAATAACAAATATACTGGGTACAAAAGTTTTGGAAGAGACCCTAAGCACAAATACAGAAACAGAATTACATCTAAACAACTGTGCCAAAGGAACCTATATAATGACTGCTACTGTGGGGTTGAAGAAGTATTATAGTAAAATTATAGTGGAATAGTGAGTGGATGGGTGTGTTTTAGGGTGGAGGGGGCTTTGTGTGATTTTTTGAGTTTGAACTATAAAGTACTTTCCACCTGCTTAAATGCGCTTGGAATGAATTAAGCTTGCTGACAACAGAATTATACATTTAGCTTCATATCTTTGAATACTTTCGGAGAAAGGGTTCTGTTTTTACTTCCGGATTCCCTGCGGAAAATCCGGAAGAACGGAGACCACTGTTGCGTTCTTGTAATTCATTACTTTAAACGAGTGTGTGGCTAATATTTTTCTTTCAACTTTAATAAATGCTTGTAGCAATTTTTTGACTACTAATAAGAGGTTGATGAAAAAGAAAGTTTGTTGTATTTTTGGGTGGGCAAAAAATCTTGCGAAGACAGGAGCAGTATTTTACTGCCCTGTTTTCAAAAGAAATATTTAATTTCTTGCGTACACTACTAATCTAAGACCAATTTATTCATAGGAGGACGAGTGGGGAACAGATTTGAATAAAGTAAATGAAGCATTAAATAAAGCCAAATGAGCCATATAAGCATTCCCGATTTGAGAGTGGCCTTTGATAAGATAATGAAGCGTCTTGAAATGGAGGGCATTGAACAATTGAAATTTGAAACAGACCTTTATAATGTCATTCATGCAGAGGATTGGGATATAACCAATAATGTAGAAGATGTCGTCGTAGTTGGTTCTCTTAGTGATGATGTTGAATCAATAAAGAAACTCGCAAACGATAAAGATAGATTTTGCACTAGCGTAGATTTTGATAGACTTGCAAACATATTAAGGGCAATTGGTGCAATCGTTGCTAAATAATGGACGTATAGCATGAGCATCATGCAACAGTATGAACACCTCCCAAAACCAAAAAAAAACAACATGAAACAGCTACTTTTTTTACTGCTGCTGGCAGCAATAACAACCACAGCATACGCAGACAAAAACCACAAGGCCGAAGCCAAGAACAAGACCATAAAGCCAAAGCTGCCGCAACAGGAGCAAACCGTAATGCCTGCTAATAATCCTGCCAGTAATGATACTGCATGGCAAGGCACGGGTAAAGAAAACGCTTACCTTGTTCTTCCGGATTTTCCGCAGGGAATCCGGAAGCGATAATGAACTCCTTCTCTGAAGGTATTTATTTGACAGTGCTAAATGATAGTAATAGACTTGTTAGAACTCATTTATAACCTTACCTACCAAAATGCCCCACTCGTTATAGAAATTCTTAACTATATGCCTTTTCATTTAACATCAGTTCCTTGAATACGTTCAAGGAGTTTATTCTTACTTCTTAATGCCCTTTCGGAACATCAAGAAGAACAAGGAAACTTCAAAAATTGAAAGCAAAGGGTAAAAGGCTTCCGAAAGCAAAATATTTGCCCGATAATGCACCATTGCCAGTGTCTCATCATTTGAATGAACATCCAGATATTTTTGTATTCTATCTGTTGAAAAAACTATTTGATGTACTTTTGCATTCATATTTTTTGTACCTTTGCTTTGTTGCAGTCCCGGAACTTCCTCTCCCAGATATTGATGGTGGTGATGAAGCCGGGTTTTTTGTATCTGCAATTTTTCTATTCAAAGATACGATTTCTTTTAGTTTTTCAACATTAACCCACTCCTGGTCGAAGTTTCTCGCTTCGTCCTATTAAGTTGGAAGCGTCCCTCCCTTGGTTCTTCCGGATTTTCCCCAGGGAAGCCGGAAGTGAGAATGAACTCCTTCTATGAAGGTAATTACTTGACAGTGCTAAATGAAAGTAATAGACTTGTTAGAACTCATTGATAACCTTACCTACCAAAATGCCTTTTAATGTAACCTCAGTTCCTTGAAAATGTTCAGAGAACGCGATTATTCTTACTTCTTGATTCCCTATCGGAACATCAAGAAGAACAAGTTGAAGGTCTCGCTTCGTCCTTATTAGATGGAAGCGTCCCACTTCCGAATCAAGCGAAATACTTGAATGTATTAGGTCGAAGAGTGCCAAACGAATGCTATTTTATCATCAGTTTTACTATTGCTAATACGCCACTTAAAATAGCAAATAATTGTATTACACCGGTTAAAAACATAGCTTTATAAATATCTCCTTTTGTTTGTTCTATTTTCAACTCCAATTTCAATTCCAGTTTATAAATATCTTCTTTTGAAGCATTTATTTGTATAGCTATTTTCTCTTTTTGTTCAACTACTTCTTCAACTGCGGCAACAAACAAAGCTGCTTTGTCATCAGGAAGCGACAACTCTTTTCTAAATAAATCGTAAAGTCGTAGTTGTGCTATGTTCATAAGATACAAAAATTATTTCCATTTTTCACATATAACAATATATTCATTAATCATAGTCGTTTGTAATGAGCCTTTTATATTTGTTGGCGAATTTTTTGAAGGCATGACTTTGTTACTTATAACTCGTTCGTGAGTAATAATATGTTTGAAATTATTTTCTTCAAATTTTTCAGCAATAAATTGGTCAGTTGGTAATTGGACACCTTTAACAGTTCTGTTACCAACAATATAAATAATTTTACCTCCTATTTTAACACTTTTAGCAATATCAATAATTGATTTTTCAAGGTCAAAAAAGAATGAGGATACTTCTAGTGCTCTTTTTTTATCTTCTTTTATAATTAAATTTATGTTCTCTGAAATAATACCTTTTTTATAATTTTCTTTTACTGTTTTACCACCCATTAATTGATTATCTATCTGCCTTGCATCAACCCCCATCCATTCATTTCCAAAATGAGAAAATTGCCCATATGCAACGGTTGTTCTGCTATCGCCATAGGGAGGACTTGTTAAGACTATATCAAAAAAATTATCATTTTTTGGAAATTTTTTGAATGATATATTAACATTAGAATCTTGCAATTTAGGATAATAATAAAATGTATAATTGTCTAAGACTTTATTTAATTTTTGAAAATATACTCCTAAAACATCTGGATTGAATGCTAAAATATCTTCTTCTTTAATTCTAAATAATTTAAATTCAGAATTTCTTGTATATGAACAGTCTCTGGAAGTTTCGGAAAATGGTACTAAGAATAATCTTTTAATGTTTTCATCCTTTATTTCTGAAATATAATAATATAAAATAGTTAAATATAGTAAAGCATCTCTAGAATACCAAAAGCCAACATTTTTAAATTGTGGCAATTTAGTATTCATAAGATTTTTTTCATCTTTAATAAACTCGTAAATATTACTTCTCAAAACCTGTTTTGTTTTTAATAAAGTTTCAATATCTACTTTAGTAAACTTTGCTTGTGAAATTAATACCGCCAATGGATTTATATCAAAACCATACATATCCTTAATACCTCTATCGATGCCAACAGCAAAAGAAGAGCCTGAACCACAATAAGGGTCAAGCATAATACCACTTTTTATATTTAATTCTTTAAACAATTCAATACCTATTTGCGGTAGCATTGAAGCAGGATATTTATGCAAATTAGGATATGATGATGCATAAGATTGACCAGCAAAATCATATATTGGACTTCTAGTTACTTTGTATTTCATAGCTTAATCAGTTAAATCGGTTATATTCTTAAAAAGAGATGGCAATTTATTTTCGTAAGCTCTAAAACCAGTACCGTGATTTCTTGCCCTTGTACCATTATCATGTAATCGTAAATCTACTAAAACATTTTCTTCTCTAAACTGATTTGCTAATAATTCTGGGGATGTCCCTTGCAATAATTGCGCTCTATAAAAATGGAAATACTCTATACCATCCCTTTCTTCTGTAAAAGCTGAGACAAAAATAAGTGAAGGCATTTTTTGGATGAATCTATCTGCTATAATATGTAATTGCCATGTAGCAATAACTTTGCCTGATATATGCCTAACGGAAATAGTTTTTTCTTCAACTTCTATGAATAATCCTGCACTATTTGGGGTTAAAGACATAGTATAATACAACCCTTTTCTTCCATCTTTATCAAAGCTGCCATGTGCTTTAATTGCTTCAAGCGGTGGTGTTATCCATGCTTTGCGATTGAAGGTAAATAAAGTAATCATACTATTTCCTTTAGTTCTGTGTGCTTTTAATTCAGCTCCTTCAATATCTGGATGTGATTGGTTATTTTCTGCAATTCCTAATAAAGATTCTAAAGTATGACCTACCCCTGTTGGTCCTTTGCGTGTTGAAGGAACAAATCCAAGATTTTTCACTTTCGAAAATTTTTCAGTAAATTCTTTTATTGTCATTGTGTAAAGGTATAATGAATAGAATGTAAAATATAGAAAATGACAGAATTGTACTAATTTATTGTATTTTAAATTCATAACCCTACGACAGTCTAATCAGTGCTTCGCACTTTTGTAGCTTGAAAGTTTCAGCTAATAAAAAGGGCTAATATAATTACAATATATTATTTAATGGCACGAAAAAATATCTAACCACTACTTTTTATCATACCTCAACATTAGGGGTATCAAAACACACCTATAGAAATGTAGTGTAGAATGTGTTTTTTAAGTGCAATTAATAATAGCACTTTTGGGGCATGAACCAGAACACAGCAGATGAACAGTATAAAGAATGGGCTAAACTTTTGTTTACGCAACATAAGCATACTATAAAAGATATAGCTAAAACAATAGCTGTAGAAGAGGTAGTTGTTCGCAACTGGGCAAAAGAAAATAACTGGGAAGATATTAGATTGTCTTTATTGGTTTCCAAAGAATTTCAGTTGAGTAAGTTATACAATTTATTAGATAGGCTTACAACAAAAATGAATGATGACATTGAAATAAATACAAAAGAGTTAGACTTAACCATTAAATATACCGCTGCTATTAAGAATTTGGAAGTAGAAACCGGCTTACTACAAATTGTAGAGGTTGCAAAACTGTTTACAACTTGGCTAAGCAGAAAAGACAAAGAAATAGCACGAATGATAACAATAGAATTGGATGCATTTATAAAATACAGAATTAATATGCCTACCCTATAAATTAATTTAAAATAAGTAACCCTATACTATAATACTATGAACAATGACAGACAAACAAATAATTGTAAGCTGGCAAGAACATTCTAAACCCCTAATTGAATGTACTGCCATAAATATAGATGAGCCGGAGGAAGTATGTGCAAAAAGAAGGATACAATTAGAAGCAATGCCGGAAGAATGGTTTAAATATTATTTCTCACGCTATGTATATGCCGAACCGGCACGGTTTCATATAGAGGCAAGTAAACGTATTTTAGCTAATCCTGAATGGTATGAAGTGCGGTTGTGGAGTAGAGAATTGGCAAAAACAACACGAACAATGCTCGAAATTCTCTTTTTATGTTTAACGGGAAAGAAGAAATATGTAATTTTAATAAGTAACAGTTTAGATAATGCAGCCCGTTTATTAATGCCTTATAAACTAAATCTGGAGCAGAACAGTAAAGTCATTCAGGATTACGGTAATCAGGAAAGTGCGGGGAAATGGACGATTACAGAATTTACAACCGAAAAAGGAGTATCATTTAGGGCATTAGGAGCCGGGCAAAGCCCCAGAGGCACAAGAAATGAAGAGGTAAGACCCGATATAATTTTGTTTGACGACTTAGATACAGATGCTGATTGCCTAAATGCAGAAATAATTGCAAAAAAATGGCGATGGGTTGAAGAAGCAGCTATAAGCACGCGTTCGGTATCTATGCCCACTACAATTCTGTTTTGCGGCAACAAAATTGCATTAAATTGTTGTATAGAACGTGCATGCCTACATGCAGATTATATTGATAAAGTAAATATAAGGGATGCATTCGGACTATCGTCTTGGCCACAAAAGAATACCGAAGAGCATATAGACCGTGTTATAAAACAAAAAAGTTATGCATCGGTGCAAAAAGAATATTTCAATAACCCAATAACAGAAGGGTCTGTTTTTAAAACTATAGCCTATAAGCCCGCTTATGCCATAAATGAGTATAGTTATTTGGTGTGTTACACCGACCCATCTTACACCGCAACGGGCGACTATAAAGCAACTGTGTTGGTAGGCATTTATAATGCGGATAAGAGCAAAATAAAAACAAAAGACAATGTACTGAATTGGGAATATCATATTATAAAATGCTTTTTAGACCAAACAACAACAGCAAGTATGATAGACTGGCATTTACAAATTTTAAGTTTAGTAAGCGATTGTAAGTGCAGCTACTTTATGGAATCTGTTTTTATGCAAAAAGAATTGGTAAAAGAGCTACATAATGCTGTTGGTGCTAAAGGCAGGTATATACCGCTTGAGGAGGATAAGCGAGTGAAAGCAAATAAATTTGTAAGAATAGAAACGATGTTAGAACCATTGAATAGGAATGGCAAACTATATTTGAATGAGAACGAGAAAAGCAATCTGAATATGAAACGATTAGAGGAACAATTTTTAGCATTTGGTCCGGGTAGCAGTGCTCACGATGATGGACCGGATGCCGTTGAGGGAGCAATTTGGAAATTGAATGAAAGATATATGCCCAATTACTTTAAAGATATTTTTTACTTTAACAAAGAAAAAAATTGACACTATATAATGTTTTATAATTATATTTTCAGTAGGTAGTAAACTTAACTAAACATTGATACTTTTATATCAAATATTTTCAGAATTTTACAGCTATAATTAATAGGTTTGGGTATTGCATTAATTATAGAATTAATAATTCATAGTATTAATAAAATAGGATGAATAAAATTAAACTTTTTTTGATTGTTTTTGTTTCCATCAGTTGTAGTTATGTAATAGCACAAACACCGGTAAAAGAGCCGCAAAAAATAAATGCAGCAGACAAATCGGACATGATTGCTTTTCATAGGCAGATAATTACTTTGAAACAATATGCTGAAGAAAGAAGTAAAATACCGGCACTTAAAAAACTAAAGAAAGTAAATGTAAAAGTATCGGCTGTTATTGATACTGTTGCAAATGAAACCGATGAGGCTAAAAGCAGAACATTAACCGGTTATATAAAACAAGAAATTGGCGATACTGCTGCAAATGTTTATGAAATAACCTTCGACCGTGTTGAGAAAAAGATAATAGCTATAAAGCGTACCGGTGAAGGTGAAGATGTGGAGAGTAAGGAAGAAAAAGCCGAAGATGCAAAAATAAAAGCCACAAAGAAAGTTACCCCGGTAAAAAAGAAAAAAGAAGACGATGATGAAGATGATGATAAAGACGAAGAAAACGGAAGCAAACAAAAGCAAAAAGAGAAAGATGATGACAAAGATGAATAGCCTTTGTTTAAAAGTAAATTAATCATTTTTTGTTATTCTTACCAACATTTAGCCATACAGATGAAAGCTAAATCATTTTCTGGCTAGGAGAATTGATAATTAAATTACATGTATTTTTTGTTTAATAAACCTATATAATCCACCCAAACTATGCCTATAATTAATGCAAGCGATCTTGCAACAAATATTTATCCGGAGGTGATAAATGAAATTACACGCAATGACAGCACTATTACTACCACAGCAATTAGTGCTGCAATACAGGAAACAAAAATGTATTTAGGTAGATATGACCTTGTACAACTGTTTGGAACAGATACTATAAACCCAACTTTGGATGACCCTTATTTGAAAGCATTGGTAAAAGATATTGCCTGCTGGCATTTATTGCGTTTGTGTAACAGTGGCGCAAGTTATACTGCCTATCGTACCGCTTATTTGGATGCAATAGAAGTTTTAAAAAACATTATGAATGGAAAAGCCCAACCTCAAGGGTGGCTGTACGTTGATACTACAATGGAAGTAACTGCAAAAGGAGACTCTATTAATTGGAGTAGCAATGTAAAAAGGAATAATTACTATTGAAAAAGAAGCTCATTAAATTGGCAATAAGCAAATAACAATAGCCCCAAGCATGTAAACAAAATAAGTCTTGTAACATTAGGACGCCTTATTTGTTTAGGGGTTAATTGGGTAATATCGTTGCTAATATAAAAGTGAGCTGCCAATAAAACCAAAATAGTAGCTATGAAATAAGGTTTTCTGAAAAGAATTTCGAATACATTTAATGCCCCGAAACCTTCTTTTAGTAAAAAAATAATTCCTTGAAAAAGCACATAGTTTAATATAGTAATATAAGCTAAGGCAAAAGAAAATGCCAAAACCTTAGAATTAGTAAGATTAAATATGATACTGTAAATGTCTATTGTTATTTTTTTCATCTATATGTTAACGCAGTACTATGACTTGCCAGCATTGCAATGCAAATGTATTGAAATAAATCTACACTCCAATATTAACTCACTAATAAATCTATAAATATGAAAAAATACAATGAACAAAATGATGACAACAAAAAAGATATAATTATTAATGAATTAGTTATACGTTCTGTTGATAGAAGCAGGAAAGATATACTTACATGGCGAAATGCCTTAATAAGTGCTGAGTCGGTATATTATCCTAATAGATGCAGACTATATGATATGTATGAGGATGTAATTTTAGATGGTCATTTAAGTGGTATTATTAATAAAAGAATTGATGCAGTTCTTAATAAAGAAATATACTTTGAAAAGAAAGGCAAAAAAGACTCCAATTTTGATTCTTTGATACATTCGGGAATTTTTAGGAAATTAATGCTCTTAATAATGGAGACAAGATTGTGGGGTATAACAGGTATTGAATTTATACCCGGTAAAATTCTTGAATTTGAAGCAATACCCAGAAAACATATAAAACCGGAATTATCTATAATAGCTTTTGAACAAAGTGGCATTGATGGTATTTCTTATACAAATGTTGAAAATATTTGGGTTATCGGCGAAAAAAATGATTTAGGCTTATTACTTAAATGTGCCTCTTATGCATTGTATAAAAGAGGTGGTATGGCAGATTGGGCACAGTATTTAGAACTTTTTGGGCAACCGGTACGAATCATAAAATATGATTCGTATGACGAGCAAACTAAATCTGAGCTAAAAAAAGTATTGGATGCTAGCGGTAGCTCCCTATCTATGATGATACCCAGACAAGCAGACTTTGAGATAAAAGACGGTAAGCAAAGTAAT
>CAIWXG010000084.1 GCA_903916555.1 uncultured Bacteroidota bacterium | reverse complement strand
ATTTTGTCTGAACCGTTGATTAAACTTATTTATATGATTTAATTGATGTTTATGTTACAATTTGTCTGAACCGTTGATTAAACTGATTTATATGATTTAATTGATGTTTATGATACATTTTGTCTGAACCGTTGATTAAACTTATTTATATGATTTAATTGATGTTTATGTTACAATTTGTCTGAACCGTTGATTAAACTGATTTATATGATTTAATTGATACTCCTTCTTTTCTTGTTTCTTATATGATTATAGAAAGATTAATTATATTATACTAAATTATGTATATTAAATTCATGTTGAAAAACGGTTGAAATTATTGACATAAATTTCAAATACTCATATAATAATAATATGAACATCAACTAAATCAAAAAAAAACAGTGGTTCTGACAACATTCTATGAACATCAATTTAATCAAAAAAATCAACTTAATCAAAGGTTCAGACAAAATAGCTTTCGCTTACGCAACGAGAATGGGTACTTTGAAGCTTATTACATGAAATCTTGAATGTTTTAAGCTATATTTGACGATTAAATAACGCCCCTATAGCATGTTTGAACAAACCTTTAAGAATATAGACGACATTCTGCATAAAGATGCCGGATGTGGTAGTGAATTGGACTATGTAGAACAAACATCGTGGGTGTTGTTTCTAAAATACCTTGACGACATGGAACGCGATAAAGCTACCGCAGCAGAGCTTACAGGTAAGGCTTACAACCCGATTATAGAACCCAAATACCAGTGGAACACTTGGGCTACGCCTAAAGGTGCTGACGGCAAAATAGACCACCATGCGGCATTGACAGGTGATGACCTGAGCGATTTTGTGAATATAGAACTGTTTCCCTACCTTAAAAAGTTCAAGAAAGATGCGGTAAGTGCCGATACTATTGAATATAAAATAGGTGAGATTTTCAGCGAATTAAAGAACAGGGTGCAGAGTGGCTATAACCTGCGGGAAGTAATAAACCGTATTGATGAATTGCGTTTTCGTACACATGCCGAAAAGCATGAAATGAGCCACCTGTATGAAGATAAGATAAAAAACATGGGTAATGCCGGGCGCAATGGTGGTGAATACTACACGCCCCGCCCGCTGATAACCACCATTGTAAAAGTAGTAGGACCCAAAATAGGTGATACTGTCTATGACGGTGCAGTAGGTTCTGCAGGCTTCCTGTGCGAGGCCTTTAATTACCTCAGGCACAGCAAACAACTAACTACTAAAGAAACCGAATTACTCCAGAAGAAAACATTTTACGGTAAAGAGAAAAAATCGCTTGCGTATATTATTGGTATTATGAACATGATATTGCATGGTGTAGAAGCCCCCAATATTATACATACCAATACGCTGGCTGAGAACCTTGCTGATATACAGGAGAAAGACCGCTACGATATTGTGCTGGCTAACCCGCCATTTGGCGGTAAGGAGCGGGCGGAGGTACAGCAGAATTTCCCTATTAAGACGGGCGAAACTGCTTCGCTCTTCTTACAGCACTTTATTAAGATTTTAAAAGCAGGTGGCAAGGCTGGTGTAGTAATCAAAAACACTTTTCTCAGCAATACCGATAATGCCTCGGTAGCCCTGCGGAAGCAACTACTGGATAGCTGCAACCTGCATACAGTCTTGGACCTGCCGGGTGGCACTTTCACGGGTGCAGGCGTAAAAACGGTAGTGCTCTTTTTTGAAAAAGGTAGCCCGACAAAAAAGGTATGGTTCTATCAACTGAACCTTGACCGCAACCTCGGCAAGACCAACGCCCTCAACGAAAAAGACCTCGAAGACTTTATAACCCTCCAGAAAACCTTTGCCGAAAGTGAGAACTCATGGAGCATAGATGCGGCTACCCTGAGCGCAGCGAACGGGTATGATTTAAGCGCTAAAAACCCCAACAAAAAAGAAGAAGCCGCCCTCCGCCAGCCACAACAAATACTGGAAGAAATGAAAGCCCTGGACGAAGAAAGTGCCGATATTTTGAACAATATAATTGAGTTGATAAATGGGTAGGATACAGGATAGTAAATTGTTGAATAATTGGAAAATATTCACTCTTCAGGAAATGCTAGACAATGGTATCATTCTAAGTCATTTAGATGGTAATCACGGAGGGCTATATCCAAATAAAGATGAGTTTGTCGAAAGCGGTGTTCCATATATTTCGGCAAATTGTATTGTAGATGGTGAAGTTGATTTTTCAAAATCAAAATATCTGAGTGAAAAAAGGGCTAGTGCATTCAGCAAAGGAGTAGCAAAACATGAAGATGTCTTATTTGCACACAATGCTACAGTTGGGCCTGTTGCCATTTTAAGGACCGATCTTGATTTTGTAATTTTAAGTACAACCGTAACGTATTACCGATGTAATAAGGATTATTTACTTCCCAATTATTTGCGACTGTACCTTATTTCCGATTTTTTTGTGAATCAGTACACAGAAGTAATGAAACAGGCTACGAGAAATCAAGTTCCAATTACAAAACAAAGAACTTTTTTCCATCTAATTCCACCACTCGCCGAACAACAATGCATAGTATCCATATTAGACGAAGCCTTTGCAGCCATAGCCAGCGCAAAAGCCAATGCCGAACAAAACCTAAAAAACGCAAAAGAGCTGTTTGATGTCTACTTGCATAGATATTATACTAGTAAGGAAAATGGATGGGGAGAAAAAAAGTTGAAAGAAATTGCTGAATATTTTAATGGTCTAACATATTCGCCTGATGATGTTAGCGAACAAGGAATAATTGTTTTGCGATCTTCTAATGTTCAAAATGACCAACTTGACTTTGATGACATAGTTAGAGTGGATCTTAAGGTTAAGGACAAGATTATCGTGAAGGAAGGTGACATTCTTATGTGTAGTCGAAATGGCAGTAAAAGATTAGTTGGGAAAACTGCTACAATAAAGGATTTAGAAGAAGAAATGACTTTCGGCGCTTTTATGATGATTATTAGAAGTGAATATAATCCTTATCTATCTTGGTTTTTCAAGTCAACCGATTTTCGTAAGCAGATAAGTGGAGGCGAAAACACAATGATAAATCAAATAACGAGGTATATGTTAGATGACGTGGTACTTTCTTTTCCTCCTATTGATATTCAAGACGAAATCGTTCAAAAGCTCGATGCCCTTTCCACCGAAACAAAAAGGTTAGAAGCCATCTACCAGCAAAAAATCGCTGATCTGGAAGAGTTGAAAAAATCAATATTGCAAAAGGCGTTTAATGGTGAATTGAAAATTTCTGAACCGTTGCTTGTAGCTGATTAAATTGATTGATATGATTTAAACTTATATAAAAATGGTACTTAAAGAACAACAACAAACAAAATTTCTGAACCGCTGATTGTAGCTGATTAATTTGATTGATATGATTTAAAATTATATAAAAATGTTACTTAAATAAAAACAACAAACAAAATTTCTGAACCGCTGATTGTAGCTGATTAATTTGATTGATATGATTTAAACTTATATAAAAATGGTACTTAAAGAACAACAACAAACAAAATTTCTGAACCGCTGATTGTAGCTGATTAATTTGATGTACAAATGAACATACTGACAGAAAAATATTTGGCAACATACAAAGAGCAATTAGTAACAGATGTGAACGTAGCTTTGCACAGTATTGATTCATTAGAACTTACGCAGCACAGTTTTACTTTTTATACTTCAGTAGCCGTTATCTCCTCATCGCGTATAGAAGGGGAGCAAATGGAAATAGATAGTTATGTAAAACACAAAATACAGGATATAGAATACTTGCCGGAACTGGTAGAAAAACCAAATGACTTGTACAAAGCCTACTTGTTTGCCCGGCAAAATCAGTTGACGCCCAAAAATTTTCAGCAAAGCCATATTTTGCTCACACAGCACTTGCTTGCTCAAAAATGGCAGGGCGTTTATCGCAGAAACGAAATGTTGGTAATGGAGCATAAAACCGGCAGGATACAATTTGAGGCAGCGCCGTTTAGTATAATAGCCGCGGAAATGGACAAACTGTGGCAGGACATAGCACAATTGACAAAAGATAAATTGAGCACGGAAGAAGTATTTTACTATGCAGCTTATATACACCTTGTTTTCGTGTGCATTCATCCTTTTAACGATGGCAACGGAAGGGCTGGGCGGCTTTTGGAAAAATGGTTTTTAGCCACATTCCTGGGTGAAAGGGCTTGGTATATTCAATCTGAAAAATACTATTATAATCATGTAAATGACTATTACAACAACTTAAACCGGCTCGGTCTGTTTTATGAGCGATTAGATTACACCAAAACGCTTCCTTTTTTATTAATGTTGCCACAATGCTTAACTACAGAATCGAACTAATGTCTGAACCACTGATTGTAGCTGATTCTTTTGATTAATATGATTTAATATTAAATAAAAAAAATGATTCTTATAATACAACAAATTGTCTGAACCACTGATTTTAACTGATTCTTTTGATTAATATGATTTAATATTAATCAAAATTATACAAATCAAATAAAATCAAAACAATCAACTTAATCAAAGGTTCAGATGAATAATAAACAACATGAAAAAATCAAATAAAATCAAAACAATCAACTTAATCAAAGGTTCAGATGAATGATAAACAACATAAAAAAATCAAATAAAATCAAAACAATCAACTTAATCAAATGTTCAGATGAATGATAAACAACATGAAAAAAATCAAATAAAATCAAAACAATCAACTTAATCAAAGGTTCAGACGAATGATAAAGGAACAATATAAATATTCAGAGATTACATCTAGGATAATAGGAAGTGCGATGGAAGTGCATAAGATACTGGGAAATGGGTTTCAGGAGCTTATTTATCAAAGAGCATTAGCGAAAGAATTGGGTTGGCATGGATTGAGTTTTGCTAGAGAGTATGAAATGCCGATACATTATAAGGACGAGCAAATAGGAACAAGACGTGTAGATTTTTTAATAGAAGGTGTAATATCTGTTGAAATAAAAGCTATCGTAAAAACAGAAGATGTTCACTTGGCACAAGCAATCAATTATTTGGAGGCTTATAATTTAGAAATCGGGATGTTGATAAATTTTGGAGCAAAAAGTTTAGAATATAAGCGATTAATCAATTCCAAGTTTAAAAATGTGTAATAAATTGTCCGAACCGTTGTTTTACGTTGATTAGAATGATTAATTATGATTAATAAATTGTCTGAACCGTTGATTTACGTTGATTAGAATGATTGATTATGATTGATAAATTGTCTGAACCATTGATTTACGTTGATTAGAATGATTAATTATGATTAATAAATTGTCTGAACCATTGATTTACGTTGATTAGAATGATTGATTATGATTAATAAATTGTCCGAACCGTTGATTAAAATGAATTAAAAAGACAAATGATAATACAACATGAAAAAATCAATTAAATTAAATCAAATTAATCAACTTAATCAAAGGTTCAGACAAATGATAAAACAACATGAAAAAATCAATGAAATCAAAACAATCAACTTAATCAAAGGTTCAGACAAATGATAATAAACAACATGGAAAAATCAATGAAATCAAATTAATCAACTTAATCAAAGGTTCAGACAAATGATAAAACAACATGAAAAAATCAATAAAATCAAATTAATCAACTTAATCAAAGGTTCAGACATATGAACGAAGCAGAAACAAGAGCAGAACTTATAGACCCCAAGCTAAAGGCTTGTGGGTGGGGTGTTGTGGAAGGCTCGAAAGTACTTAGGGAATACAACATAACCGCAGGTAAAATACAAACAGGAGGTGGCCGAGCCAAGAAGCTGACTGCTGACTATGTGCTTGTGTACAAGGGTATAAAATTGGCAGTTATAGAAGCCAAGAGCAATGAACTGGGTGTAGGCGAAGGTGTGGCACAAGCAAAACAGTACGCCGAAAAATTGCAATTGGAAACCACCTACGCCACCAACGGTAAGGAAATATACAGCATCTGCATGAAAACAGGGGTTGAGGGGCTAGTGGCTGATTATCTTTCTCCAGATGAATTGTGGGATAAAACTTACCCCGGTGCCAATACTACTGCTGTTGCACTATATACCCCGGTGAATGAATGGCGTTTAAAATTTGCTGATATACCTTATGAAGATAAGAGCGGTACATGGCAATTGCGCTATTATCAAGAAATTGCAGTTCGCAATACCATAGAAGCCATAGCCAATGGCAAGCAGCGCATATTGCTGACACTGGCTACAGGTACCGGTAAAACAGCCATAGCGTTTCAGATAGCGTGGAAACTGTTTCAGACCCGATGGAACTTAAAGCGTGATGGTAGCCGTAGGCCCCGCATATTGTTTTTAGCAGACAGAAATATTCTGGCAGACCAAGCATACAATTCATTCTCAGCATTCCCTGAAGATGCCTTAGTGCGCATAAAGCCGACTGAAATAAAAAAGAAAGGTGGAGTGCCTACTAATGGCAGCATCTTCTTTACCATATTTCAAACTTTTATGAGCGGCACAGATAAGGATGGCAAACCAGCCCCTTATTTTGGCGACTACCCGGCTGATTACTTTGATTTTATAATAATTGACGAGTGCCACCGTGGCGGTGCCAATGACGAAAGTAACTGGCGGGCTATCATGGATTATTTTGCCCCTGCTGTGCAACTAGGCTTAACAGCTACCCCTAAAAGGCAAGATAATGTTGATACCTATAAATACTTTGGGGAGCCTGTATATATCTATTCTCTGAAAGAAGGTATCAACGATGGGTTTCTTACCCCGTTCAAGGTGAAGCGTGTGCAGACAACACTGGACGACTATATGTTTACAGGTGATGACCTAGTTATAGAAGGTGAAGTAGAAGAAGGTAAACTGTATAAAGAAGCAGATTTTAATAAGATAATTGAGATAAAGCAAAGGGAAGCATACCGTGTGAAGATATACATGGATGATGCGAACCAAAAAGAAAAAGCCATTATTTTCTGTGCTACCCAAGACCATGCCGCTGCTGTGCGTGATTTGGTGAACCAATACAAAAAAAGTACTAACCCTGAATATTGTGTGCGTGTAACCGCCAACGATGGCGTAATTGGTGAACAGTTTTTGCGTGAGTTTCAAGATAATGAGAAAACCATACCTACTATCCTTACCACATCTCAAAAGTTATCTACCGGGGTTGACGCCAGAAATATACGAAATATCGTTTTACTGCGTCCCGTGAACTCTATGATAGAGTTTAAACAGATTGTGGGTCGTGGCACTCGTTTGTTTGATGGCAAAGAGTTCTTTACTATCTATGATTTTGTTGATGCTTACCACCATTTTGCTGACCCTGAATGGGATGGTGAAGCACTGCCGTGTGATATATGTGGCAAAGTAGTGTGTGAATGTGATGTAACACCTTTGCCACCTAAACCCGTTTGCCCGGCATGCGGAGCACGCCCATGCGAGTGCCTAAAGGAGCCGGAGCCACCCTGCTTAACTTGCGAAAAAAGCCCATGTGTATGTGAAAAACGAAAGAAAATAAAGATAAAACTACGAGATGGTAAGGATAGAGAAATACAATCTATGATTGCGACATCGTTCTGGAGTGCTGATGGCAAACCTATATCGGCAGAAGAATTTCTGAATAACCTGTTCGGTGAGCTGCCCAATCTATTTAAAAGCGAAGAGGAATTGCGGGCTATATGGAGTAACCCATTTACTCGTAAAGTTCTGCTGGAGCAACTGGAAGAAGCGGGTTTTCCTAAAAGCGACCTGCTTGTAGTGCAATTGCTTGTAAACATGGAGAGAAGCGACCTGTTTGATGTGCTGGAGTATGTATTTAACGGCAATTACAATGCCCTTACTCGTGAGCAACGAGTGGCGGCATCGCGGGCTACCATATTTGCAATACTGAACAGCAAACAGAAAGAGTTTATTGAATTTGTGTTGAGTAAGTATGTAGAAACAGGTGTAGAAGAACTGGACCAAGACAAACTACCTACACTGCTTATCAATAAATATCAGTCGCTTGAAGATGCAAAAGAAGTATTAGGTAGTGTTGCTACTATTAGCTCCCTTTTTATAGAGTTTCAGAAGCATTTGTATGATAAAAAAGCTGCTTAAAATAGGGCATCCTTTTATCAAAGATACATTTTTAAAGCTATTTACAACTGATTTTGTCTGAACCGTTGATTAAATTGATTTATATGATTTAATTGATGTTTATGTTACAATTTGTCTGAACCGTTGATTAAACTGATTTATATGATTTAATTGATACATATTACATTTTTAAAGCTATTTACAACTGTGTTCAAAACAAATGGGAACATTATTAAATTTTTCGTAATTTTATGCCGTGAACGAGCTTAAAAAAACAAGGAAATTACGCATTTTTACATCTTTTGAAGAACAAGAGGAGGAGATGATCTTTTATTGGGCTTCGATAAGCCCATTGGAACGCTTGGAGCATTTATACAAAATGATTCAGATTTCATTTAGATTGCACAATACCAAGATAGAACCAAAGAAAAGAAGTTTACATATAATTAATTATGAGCAATGAATATTTTTTTGGAAGAACACCAGCAATTAATTGCAGATATGCTTGCACATGATGTGGCGTTTATTTTGATTGGTAAAAATATACATTTATAATGCTATTTACAACTGTTTTTGTCTAAATTAATTTAAATTACACTTAATTTAATGTGCGGCTGCTGCCATTTCCTGCTCTTCTTTGGTCATTTTTACGGCTTGTTTGCTACCTTTTACCATTAATATAAAGGGTATGCAGATAAGAAACATAACACCTATTAAAATAAATACATCCATATAAGACAATACAGATGCCTGCCTAAACACTCTGAAATCTAACGATTTTAAAGCACTTGCTTTTGCAATATCAGGTGCCATACCTTTAGAAATATAATTTTGTGTTGCTCCGGCAAGAGTCTGTTGTGTTACAGGGTTGTCGTATTGCAATTTAGATACTAAGTCGTTTCTATGTACCATATTCTGGCTCGCCATGAATGTTGTAATAATAGCAATACCAAACGAGCCGCCTAACTGCCGCATCATACCGGTAAATGCAGCCCCCTGCCCTATTTGCTGTCCTTTTAGTGTAGATAAAGACAAGGTAGTTATAGGTATAAACAACATACCCATACCTAAACCTCTAACTATCAGCATCCAGAAAAAGGCATCGGCACCGGTGTCTGTGGTCATTATTTTGGCTCCCCAAAAACTATAAATACAAAATATGGTCATACCGAGTGCAATAAGGTATTGTTGTTTTACTCCTTTTTGCAAAGCAGCCCCAATTAAAGGCATCATAAAGGCTGTAGTAATTGCGGCAGGCACCATTAATGCACCAGCTTGCTGGGCAGTCCAGCCAAGTAAGCTTTGGGTGTATAAGGGTATAATAAATGTAGAACCGTATAAGCCAAAACCTAATATAAACGATAAAACAGTACCTATACTTAAATTTCGGTTTTTAAGTACTCGCAATTCCACAATAGGATTTTTGGCTGTAAGCTCTCGCCAAATAAAAAAGAATAAGCTAAAAAAGGAAATTACCGCTAAAGATGTAATTACCGGGCTACTAAACCAATCATCTTCCTGCCCTCGTTCCAGTACATATTGTAATGACCCTACAGCAAGTGCCAAAAAGCCGATTCCTGCCCAATCTACCTCGCTTACAGATTTTTTAGCTGCAAATTTAGGACTACGTACATATCTTAAAGTAAGCAATGTAGCTATTATACCAATAGGTATATTTATGTAAAATATATAAGGCCACGTAAAGTGCTCAACAATATAACCACCTAAAGGCGGGCCCAATGTTGGCCCAATAATTACGCCTAAACCATATATTGCTTGCGACATTCCTCTTTTTTCCGGTGGGTAGCTTTCCGTAATTATTGTTTGGGAAGTAACTAATAATGCCCCACCACCAAGACCTTGCAAAAATCTAAAAAGCACTAATTGCACTATTCCATGTGCATTACCACACAAGAAAGAGAAAATTGTAAATATCATAATAGAAGCAGCAAAATAATTTCTTCTACCAAATTGTGCCGATAACCAACTTGTCATAGGCACTATGATTACATTACCTATTGCATAAGCCGTAATTACCCACCCTACCTCGTTAAGAGTAGCACCAAGATTACCCTTCATGTCATTAAGGGCAACATTTACTATCGTAGAGTCAACAATTTCGAGCAAGGCACAAAAAATGGCTGTAATCGTTATAATTACCCTACGTGAGCCATATTCAACCAAAGATTCTTGTTGCATAATATTCAATTTTACTTATTCCTCCTAAAAGGATACGTATTTCTATTTGTATTTTCTATTTGCATACAATTAACACCACAAATAAATATATAATATAATTTATGTTTACTAAAAAACACTTATTCAATAATCACATCAACATCCACATTCATACCCGGACGCAGTTCTTTAATATGCTCTTCATTACCTGTAAATTCTATTTTAACCGGCAATCTTTGCACCACTTTTACAAAGTTACCCGATGCATTATCAGGAGGTAAAAGTGAAAAACGTGCTCCGGTTGCAGGAGAGAAAGAACTTAATTTAGCTTCAAAATCATGCCCTGCAAATGCATCAACATGTACTAAAACACGCTGACCTATTTTCATTTTAGAAATTTGCGTTTCTTTAAAATTAGCTACTACCCATGGGTTTTGGTCTAAAACAACACTGAATAATGACTGTCCGGCTTGTAATAGTTGCCCTAATTGTACATTTACTTTAGAAATATAACCATCTTCAGGTGCTATGATTGCTGTATAAGACAAATTTAATTTAGCATTTTCCACATCTGTCATTCTTTGTTGTATTGTAGAATTAGCAACATTAACCTGTTGACCAGTGGCATTACTTTGTGCGGTTGCAGCATTTGTTTGGCGGGTAGCAGCATTTTTTTGGTCAGACAATATCTGTAACTGACGCTCTGCAGCCAGCTTTGCAGATTCAGCAATTTCATATTGTTGCTGTGTTACGGTATGGTCTTTTATTAACACTGCATATCTGTCATAATCTTGTTTAGCACGATTCAATGTTACTTTTGCTGCTTCAATTTGAGCATCAACTGTACTTACATTTGCTTGATAAGTATTAATATTTACTTTAGATGCATTTGTTGTAGCTTGTGCAAAACCCAAATTACTTTGAGCTGTGTTTAATGCAGCTTGTGCTTGTTGCAACATTATCAATTCATTTCTATTATCTAATACAATTAATGTATCACCTTTATGCACTCGCTGATTGTCCTTAACTCTTATTTCGGTTACAAAACCGGAAATACGCGGAATAACAGGGCTTATTGATGCATCAATTTGGGCATCGTCGGTTTCTTGGTGGTGCAAACCATGTAAATATTTACTGAAACCAAAACCACCACCAATAATTACTACAGCAATAAGTATTATTGGGAATGCCTTGTTTTTCTTTTTCATTTCTTTGTTTTCTGTTGTTGCAGCTTGTTGTTTGTTATTCAATTCGCTATTTGGTGCAGTTGACATAATTTATATAATTAATTAGTGTTTGAAATTTATTATTTATTTGTTTTTATATAATTTCCTGTAAGTAAACCGGCTGTTTGTTGTAATTTTTTATAGGCTACAAATGCATCAGCTTGGGCAAACGTAAAATTTAATTTTGCTTGCAGTTGTGCCACATCAGCCTCTAAAAGGTCTGTTAGAGTAAGTAGGCTGTTATTATATTTATTACGGCTTATTCTGTAATTTTCCATTGCCTGGTCTAATGCCACATTATAAACATCTATCTTGCGAGTATTTAAAATATAATTTTCGTAAGCCTGATTTATTTGCATTCTTATCTGGTCTGCCAGCATATTTTGATTCTCTAATACTTGCTGTTCTCTTGCTTTAGATGCGGCTACCTTAGCACTTGTTTTCCACAAAGAAGCAAAATTATATTGTAAACCTACCCCTATATTTGCAGCATTCGATATGGTAAGCAAACCGGGTATATTAGCCTCTATTAAACCACCTGTAACAGCTAAGCCGGGAAAATAATCGCTTTTAGTAGCTTTAATACCTACTAATGCTGCTTTTTCTTTATAGGTAATTGATTCCATATCTTTTCTATTATGAAATGCTTTATCTTCCCATTCTATTACAGTACCTGTATAACTAATATCGTGAAAAGACATAGTATCGGGAATCAAATCAACATCTTCAGGCATATCCAACAATAAGTCCATATTAATGTTGGTTATTTTCAAATTATTTTCGGCATCTAATAATGTAAGTTCTATATTCGATTTTTGTAATTGAGCTTTTAATAAATCATTACGTGCAAGCAGTCCGTTTTTTTCAAGATTCGAAAAATCTGTTACTCTTTTCTCTTGCTGCTTCAAATTCTCTTTTATTAAATCTACTGTTTTTTTTGCTTTGTATAGGTTACAATATGCATTAATAATAGTTTGAATTAATTCTTCTTTATCATTATCTGCATCTAACTTAGTAGCCATTTCTAAATATTTAGCCGATTCTATGCCGTATTTAATTTTAAAACCTGCAAATACGGGAATAGATAAATTTACACTTGCATACGATACTTCATTTACACTAATTGGTTTGGCTTGGCTGCTACCTAACTTAATTTTCAAGTTTACATCGGGGCTGTTTAAACGCATATAGGTTCCTGAAGCTTTAAGGTCGGGCAGACGATTATCTTGTGCAATATGATAATTAGCAATAGCCTCGTCAATTTTTGCATTAGCAATTTTTAGCTTTTTGCTACTTTTTACTGATAGCTCTATTGCTTGTTGTAAAGAAATGTTTTTTACATTTTGTGCCTTTAAAGGAGTAAAAGGCAATAGTAAAAAAATAGAAATGGCAATAAATTTCAATGGTCTGTATCTATTATTGTGAATCATAAGTCAGTAGTGCTTTAAAAAGTTTTTTTAAGTGTACGCTTAATTTTTTTTTCATGTGTTTACGAAATTCTATTTCGTCCATTTGTTGCATATTATTCACCGCACGATAAAAATACTGTGAAGAAATCATTTGGCTTACTGTACCAACCATTGTTGTCATCATAAGCACAACATCAATATTTTTAATAAAAGTTCCGTTTTTTTGTCCTTCTTGAATTAAAAGTTTTATTGATTCAAGGTTTCTTTTTTTTAGTTCTAAAATAATGCTTGCTACAGTAGTATCTTTTTCAACAATTTGTTCTCGCATCATTATTTTATGAAACCCTTGCTGTGCAATAAATTTTTCAATATAATCGTCAATTAGTACATTTATTTTCTGTAAAGGACTCAGATTTTCATTTTGTATTAGATTTTCAACCTTAATACGAATGTTGGTTGATTTTCTTTCAAACAAAGCTTCCATCAATTTTTCCTTAGAACCAAAATAGTAAGAAATCATGGCTACATTAATACCTGCATCATGTGCTATATCTCTTACAGAAGTGGCATCATAACCATTTTCTGCAAACAATTTTTCTGCAATATCAATAATAGCAATCTGTTTTTCGTTGTATTCCATTCTGTAAATAAATCTTTTCTTATGTTTAGATTTATTTTCGATGCAAAGTTAAACACTTGTTTAAACTAAACAAACGTTTAATTGATTTTAGTGCTGATTATTTTTTTATACTACAATAAAAAAAAATGATAGTCTATATATAATTGCTAAATATAAAGGAGTTAAGAAACAAACAAAAAAGGCAACAGGTTGTGGTGGTAGTTT
>CAIWXG010000083.1 GCA_903916555.1 uncultured Bacteroidota bacterium | reverse complement strand
TAATATTTATATTATTTTTAATGTTTTCTGTATTAAATATTTATAACTATATTGTATACATATTTGTAGCCTTATTCGTATCTTATATCTATTATTTAATTATAGAAAGCCCTGCACATCGACTGGGTAGATTTTTAGGGAGATAGATATTTCACAATATCTATGATTTGTATGTGCTATTGCTAAAAAATAGAATACTCCCCAATATTGGTAATATATTTTGCATAGTGTGTAAAGAAAAAAATAAGTGTATTTTTGAATGTTCATGAAACACGACTTATTCAGAAAGAAAACATTAGAGGATATTAACAGAGATGTAGCCGCAGGGCTTGCTGATGAACATGGTACAGGTAAAATGCATAAAGTATTAACCACCCGCGACCTTACTTTAATGGGCATTGCCGCAATTGTAGGTGCAGGTATTTTTTCTACAATTGGTAAAGCCAGTTTTGATGGTGGTCCGGGAATTATTTTATTATTCCTTTTTGTATCAGTTGCATGTGGTTTTTCAGCTATTTGCTATGCAGAATTTGCTAGTATGGTTCCTGTATCTGGTAGTGCTTATACTTATAGCTATGTTGCTTTTGGCGAAATTATTGCTTGGATAATAGGTTGGGATTTATTAATGGAATATGCGATAGGCAATATTGCCGTTGCCATTTCTTGGAGCGACTATTTTACTTCTCTCATAAATTCGATACACATAGGCAGTTTTAGGCTACATATACCCGAATATCTTGCCACCGATTATTGGACAGCTAAAAACGGGGCAATAAATACGAAATTAATTCATGTTATTCCTTGGATGGCAGATAAATGGGTTGAGTCGAAGGCGGCAATAGATACTGCAAATACTGCTTGGATGAATGCACCTGCGATTGGCTCTTTCAGGTTTATTTGTAATCTTCCGGCTTTTTTAATAACCTTTATTATTACCTGGATAATTTATATAGGAATTAAAGAATCAAGAAAGACAACAAATGTTATGGTTATTTTAAAGCTGGCAATAATAATTTTGGTAATTATTGCAGGTGCATTTTATGTACATCCTATTAATTGGCATCCATTTCTGCCAAATGGAATAAAGGGTGTTTTAGCAGGTACTTCCGCAGTGTTTTTCTCTTATATCGGTTTTGATGCTATAAGTACTACTGCCGAGGAATGTAAAGACCCACAAAGAGATTTACCTAAAGCAATGTTTAATTCTTTAATTATTTGCACTATAATATATGTAGTTATTGCATTGGTATTAACAGGTATGGTAAGTTATAAGGAATTAAATATTGGCGACCCCATGTCTTATGTATTTACGGCTATGCATAATAAATATGCTGAATGGATTTCGGGCATTATTGCCATTAGTGCAGTTATTGCAATGGCAAGTGTGCTTTTAGTCTATCAATTAGGGCAACCTAGAATATGGATGAGTATGAGCCGTGACGGTCTTTTACCACCGATATTTGCTAAAATACATCCCAAATATAAAACTCCTTCTTTTTCAACAATTCTTACAGGTATATTAGTAGGCATACCTGCTCTATTTATGAATCTAACCGTTGTGGTTGATTTAACGAGTGTAGGTACTTTGTTTGCCTTTGTTTTGGTTTGTGGTGGTATTTTGAAATTACAAAATAGCTCTCATCGATTGCAGAGTAAATTTAAAACCCCTTATGTAAATGGTAAATTTATAATACCAGCAATGTTTGTACTAAGCTTAGTTTTAGTATGGAAATTTGGTTTAGGTAAACTATCAATTACAAATATACCTTCTAATTTATTGATGGAAAATATGCATTATATTCTTTTTGGTATTGTATTTTTAATAACCTCAATATTAGCTTATAAAAATAGTTATTCTTTAATACCGGCATTAGGGTTTTTATGTTGCACCTATTTGCTATGCGAATCAGGCACAACTAACTGGTTACGTTTTATTATTTGGTTATTCGTAGGTTTAGCACTGTATTTTGTTTATGGCTATTGGAATTCTAAATTAACTGCTAAGAATAAAAAATAATAAAATATAATGTAAAAAAATTTGTGTGTTGTATAAATTCAATAAAATACTTGTAAGTT
>CAIWXG010000082.1 GCA_903916555.1 uncultured Bacteroidota bacterium | reverse complement strand
GGTATATTTGCATAATTTTCCAATTAGGAAACAAAAAACAATACATGGCTGATTTTGATAAATACTTTAAATCTCTACAATCTTATAAAATTGACCAAATTACAGAGCATACCCACCGTGCTGCATTAAAGGAATTAATGGAAGGGATTGCAAATGCTAAAATTAAGATACTACACGAGCCAAAACGGGAAGGCAAATTTGGTGCACCCGACTTTAAAATAACACATACAGAAAGTATTATTGGTTATGTAGAAAATAAAAGAATTGAAGAAAATTTAGATAAAACAATTAAAAGCGAACAATTAAAAAAATATCAATCACTGTCGGGCAATATACTGCTTACAAATTACATTGATTGGGTTTGGATAAAAGACGGAACAGTATTAAAAAGAGAAACACTTTGTTTTTTAACAGATGTAGAAAATAAAAAAGCAAAATTAGATACTGACAAAGTTAAAGCTGTAAGTAAATTACTTGAAGCTTTTTTTTCGCAAGCACCAAAAGAAATTGCAGACAGTAAAAAATTAGCTGAAGCCTTAGCTATAAGAGCTAAACTATTGAAAGATATTTTATTGATAGAATTGCAACACCAAGAAAAGGAACATACTGAAGGAAGACTTTATCAGCTATATGAAACATTTAAAACGTATGTTTTTCAAGAATTAACAGTTAGCGAATTTGCTGATGCCTTTGCTCAAAACCTTGTTTATGGTTTGTTTTTGGCAAAATTGAATGCCGGAAACGAAAAAATTACTCTTAACAATGCTTGGGACTTTATACCAATTACGTTTGAACTGATTAAAGAATTAGTTGACTTTTTAAGAGAACTTAAAAGAGATGAATACAGGGAAACAAGATGGATAGTAGAAGAAGTGCTTACAATAATGAACCATTTTGATATTGGTGCAATTCAAGACTCTCTTTCTTTTATAAAAAACAGAAAAGATAAAGATAACCTACCTATAAAAGACCCCTACATTTATTTTTATGAAGATTTTTTGGCAGCTTATGATAAAAAACTGCGTGAAGCAAAAGGCGTTTACTATACACCACCACCGGTCGTTAATTTTATTGTTAGGGCTATTGATGATGTATTGATAAATACCTTTAATATTAAAGACGGTCTGGCAGACAGGAATAAAGTTACAGTACTTGATTTTGCTACCGGCACCGGGACATTTTTAGTAGAGGTGCTACAACAAATTTTTGATAAACTGCCCAAAGGTAGTGGCATGAAAGACTTGTTAATTAAAGACCATATACTAAAAAATATATACGGGTTTGAGTATTTAATTGCCCCATACACTATTGCTCATTTAAAACTTTCTCAATTCTTAAAAGATAATGGCTACAATCTATCTGAAAAAGAGCGGATACAAGTTTATTTAACAAACACGTTAGAACAAGCATCTGCACAAGTAAAGATACCACTTTTACCTGCTTTAAGCGATGAAACAAGACAAGCACAGAGTATAAAAGAAAAACCGATTTTGGTAATAACAGGCAACCCACCCTATTCTGGCCATTCTAAAAACCCAAGTGAAAAACCTGTTTTCTTTAAAAAAGACGAAGAGTACAAACATCATTATAATTGGAATAAGTCAACAGACCAATTAATTTTAACTTCAAAAAGAGCTGCAAAAGACGGTTTCATTAATCAAAAAACATTTATTGGTGAAAAGTTAATGAGTTATTTTTTCGTAGATGGTGAACCATTAGGCGAAAAAAACCCTAAATGGCTGCAAGACGACTATGTAAAATTTATACGATTTGCGCAAGATAAAATAGATAATGTGGAAGAAGGGATTGTTGGGATTATTACAAATCATTCGTTTCTTGATAACCCAACTTTTAGAGGCATGCGGCAAAGCCTAATGAAAAGTTTTGACCGGATTTATTTAATTGACTTACATGGTAATGCAAAAAAAAGAGAAAAAACACCCGAAGGAGAAAACGATTTTAATGTTTTTGATATAGAACAAGGTGTAGCTATATCAATATTTATAAAGAAAAAAGGTTTACAGAAAAGAATTTATCATACAGATTTTTGGGGAAAGCGAATTGATAAATATTTAAAATGCACTTCTCAAAATTTAGAAACAATTATTTGGAAGGAGTTGAAGCCGTCTGCACCATTCTATCTATTTGTGAATCAAAATACTGAAAATAAAAAAACATACAATGACTTTTTCGCAATAACATCAATTTTCGTCAATTATAAACTTGGTATTTTT
>CAIWXG010000081.1 GCA_903916555.1 uncultured Bacteroidota bacterium | reverse complement strand
TTTTTGCGCTCTTTTTTATTTTTACCCGGGTTAAAAAGCGGACAAACACACAAACAAACAAACAAACACACAGGTTAGGGCGGATATCTCCCTTAAAGATCTCAGACTCTAAAAGGCCCAAGACTTGCACTTCTTGGGAACACCTACCTACACGTGAAATATTCAAAATGCCCTTGGAAGCAGAATTTGTCCAGTATTTGGCGTCTTTGAATAGCTCTGAAGCAGAATTCAATAGTTTGTCTTTGGTTGAAAGGTCTTCTATCCGCAGAAACTTTTCGCTACCAGCTCCAGCTCCAGGTAATTATCTTGTGTATTCCATTGAGCTACCACATCGCATATTTTAAATATCTATATTTCATTTGCGTTTGATTTATTTTATTTGATTGATTAATTTTATTTGTACCATTTTAGATCAAAATACGAAGTTGCTGAAATCCATCAAGAAAAAAGTGGATAGGATAGATTGGTTGAATCGCTTTGAAGGCTTAAATCCTTGGTTAAATATTGCAGAAACCGAGAGATCTCGGACCAGTCGCTTACGTTCAAAACTATTTGCAAAACTTGGCCTTAACGACTCAACCGTGACTTGCTGGGTAACCGGCAAGCATGTTCCCGTTAAATGTGCTCATATATTGCCGGATTCGTCCAAAGACAAGGTGCTTCGAAAGTTAGGGCTGACGGCAAAGTTCAGAAATGATTTAGACGCAGTTCCGAGTAACTTTATGATTTTGGATGTCGCATTAGAAGAAGCATTTGACTCACTGAAGATCTCGTTTGCACCTACTGATATTCTGCATACCGAACAACTCCGATTGAAAGTTTGGGACCCCGATTGCAGGAATGATCCCGTTGGTAGAGGTTCTAATACTGATAGTGGACAGGAGCTTACCACGATTGGGGCATACGAGGGTTATGTGCTGAACGTCCCTTCGGCTTGGAGTGTATCAAAGAGAGCCCTGTCGTATCACACCCTTTGTTGCTACATATATCAGAAGTACAAAGGAAAGCTCTCACTCGACGAGAATGAACCAGCCGATTTTTCTTCTCAAGAAGCAATTGGAAGGGATGAAGTGCGACGAGAGCTTGCGGAGATGTTTCACTCGTGCATTCAAGCTGATGACAGAGAAGGTGAAGATGATTCTGTTGACGAAGCTGGGGATGTTAATGGTCCATTCAGAGAGGAGCGTGTTGTCCGCAGAAGGAAGTTGTGTGCAGTCATGTAGTTTGGAAGAGTAAGCAAATTTAAGCACATTTTCTAAAATGTTTCTTATTAATTCACGAAACTCAGTTACTAATATGAACGGATACTTAATGGTTACACTTTCACACGAAATTAAGATCACATTGCGCTATACACACACTCTGCTAAACTTTAATTGTTGCTTAAAGAATTTTAAAAAAGAGTTCACAAATTGCGAAATTTTCCCCACAATAAGCGTGAACTATATATATGTAAAGCAATCTACTATAATTATGTGCTGCAGTAAGCACCAGGGCTTAAGAACTCTCCTTCTGGTTCCAATTAGCTCCAAATTGGGTTTGAAACGCTTCTTCTGGCCGTCCTCGGCGGAAAAGTCCGAATCTGAGAAAATGTTTGACGAGTTAACAAATGCGCCAAACATTTATCATTCATTATATGTTTCTCTACCTTCATACAATAGGTCTTGCTCTGATTGGTCCACATGAACTCAACTAATATAACGCCTACATAACGGAATCATATAACAGTCTCCTAAAAAAACAAGTTCCTAAGTACAATATTACAAATAAGTCATCATATAAACTCAGATAAAAGGCTTACCATGGTCATTTATAGGCTTTCGTCTGTTAAATTTCCATCATTTGGTCTCAAATAGGCCACCACGCCAATGCTAAAAAAACTGAAGTTCTCAGATCATGTTACAAAAAATATGCAACATTATTATTATTATTCGAAGGTAATTCGCTTCTTCAGAAACCTTAAAATCGCCTCCAAACGTATCGATATCGAAATTCTTGTTCCCGTGATCTTCAACATATTCCAATCGGTAAGAATTTCAATATCTGTACCAAAAATGAACCAAATCACACAATCAAATAAGGAAAATCCATTAAAATGTATTGAAAAAAATACCTTGTGCTTGGAATCAGTTCAATTGGTCAATACTTGGTTATCTGCTCGACAAAACACTCAAAAAAGGCGTACATGCCTGATCATTTGTAAAAACAGAAAAAAAACACTAATGTAACAGTACATAGATATTACCTATAGGCAGAGACTACCTAAGTTTGGTTGTCATTGCATCCCAGAGCTTCACAAAAGCGAAACTAAATAATTTTTCATCACCATTTTAGAAAAAACGAAACTGCCCAAAAAAACACAATTTTGACCTGACCACTTTGGCCATTTTTGCACACAGTTTTACCGATTTTTGACAGTATTCACGGTCAGTTATTGAGCATATCCATCTCCTCCCGCCACTCGCAATATTCATTTTTAATATTTTTTAGTTCGTATGCCAAAAATAACGATCCAGCTTTTGGATTTCTACGAGCTCTTTATCAAAACAGAATTTTAATCAACTTTTTAATATTTTGAAGCCAACGTGCCTGACTATCACTCACATAAGTATTTTAAAACTTCCTATCAAACTAGTTCCCTTGTCAAGAGCAGAAATAAAGTTCTTGGTCTAACTGCGACTTTTATGATAGCAGTGATAAAGAGGTATTGCCTTTCTCATAGATTGATTATCCGAAGGTATTTCAAGAACACAATGTATATTTACATATTTA
This sequence comes from uncultured Bacteroidota bacterium, assembly GCA_903916555.1. Taxonomy (GTDB): domain Bacteria; phylum Bacteroidota; class Bacteroidia; order Chitinophagales; family Chitinophagaceae; genus CAIYTT01. Next base: position 558 of record CAIWXG010000081.1, on the reverse strand, counting down.
ACTTATTATCAAGTTTTTTACTTACTACCCCAACAAATATTGCCTTTTTATTTACTACCAAAGTATTATGGTAACTGTTATCTAGATGTACTGTGGGAATCCGTAAAGCAAATCCTTTTCCCACCGAGTAGCCCAGCGAAGCGCATCATCGCTCCTTCCCTGACAGCAGGCAGCAGGCAGTTCGATCTTCTTGAAAGAGCAGCCCTGCCTCGCGTGGTACCATCAACAACAAGCACTCCGCTCTCTCAACAACGACCGGTACGTACCTACCCACCCAAAAAGCTATCCACCTAGCAGTTGGTGGATAAATGGACATATTGGTGGATAAAATGGACACCACACTATCCACCATGCATTGACAAAATCAGCGGCGCGCAGGTGGATAACGCTAACACAGAATTGGTGGATAACACAATGAAATGGTGGATAAGCACAATGAAATGGTGGATAAGCACAATGTCTTTGGTGGATAGCACAATTTAAATAGTGGATAACGCAAATCTAAGTGGTTATGAATTTATTTTTATTTACGAAATGAAATTAACCTGCACTCAGAAT
>CAIWXG010000080.1 GCA_903916555.1 uncultured Bacteroidota bacterium | reverse complement strand
TGATTACCAACAATTTGAAAGGTAGAAGCAGAAAATATCTTTAAATGTTTTTTCATCCAATTCAGAATGCAAGGTATATTTATTTTTTCAGTTAATATTCTGCCTTTAAATTTTTATAATTTTACTTCTTTAATAAAGAACTAAAATACAATATAATTATTATTTCTATCTTAAACATAAAAATAAGCAATATAATATGTATAGTATTCTTAGCTTATTTCATAGTACCTTTATGCTGTTAATAGTTAGAAATGAAATTTAAACAGGCACTTTTATTATTGCTTTTATTGCTACTGGGCATAAAAGAAGTAAGTGCACGTAGGCATAAATATCATGGTTTGCCAAGAACAGAGGCAGAACTTATGAAAAGTGTAATTACATGTTTGCAAAATAAAGATACAGCAGCCTACTATTATCAATTTCCTCCCTTCGATACGTTATGGCATTTAGTAATGCATAATAATGATAATTCGCCCGAAGTAATGAAAGCATTGGCTATTTTAAAAGAAGACCCTAAAATATTAATTGATTTCGACCCACATTATAACCCGTCTATTTTAGGACATTTTGCTTATGTACTTCAAAAAGGGGAAGACTCCGGCATACACTGGCACAATATTGTTATGCAACGCTTTGAGGTGCAAAAGTTGGAATTAGACCACAGTGCCATAAAAGGATATGAGGTAATAGCACCGGAGCGATTTAGAGGTTTTTTATTTGTAAGAGACTTAATAGGACGGCAAACCTTTTGCATTACAATTACTGAAATACAGAAAATAAAAGGTTTTTATTTCGGAGGGCAATTGCTTAATATTTTTCAGGCAAATAATATTGATGAATATTTTATGAAAGAAGAATTTGAAAAGAATTATATAGCTAAAATGAGCATGATTGATTCATCCGATATACGCGCCTCTTTAGATTCAATAAAACGCGATTCATTGAAAACAGATTCTTTAAAAAACGGTTGGATTTATAAATTAAGTGATACAACTAATAAAAATACAATTAAAGACTCTAGTAAAAATTATTTAGATGTAAACATTGCAGACGATGAAAAACCTAAATTAAGAAAAGAAGTTGTGGATAGAAAATATTATGAAGGCAAATTTGATGAAGATATACAGGTGGAACTTTTTGTAAGATATATGAAAAATTTAAGCAATGGGAAAATTGCATTTTGGGATGGCTTATATAAAATTGGAGACCAAGAGAATTATATAAAACTTGAAATCTCTAAATCGGCAGATGGATTATGGGAATTTGATGACGACCCCCCATTGGGCAGTATGGAACTAAGACTAAAAGATAAAACATATACAGGTACATGGACAAATAACGAAAATCAGACAGGGTATGATGTGGTGCTTAAACAAGCACCTATTGCACAACAAAAATTAGAAATGTTAGAAAATATACTTGAAAAAGATCTAACAACAGACTCAGACCAAGACAGCAAGGATAAAAACAAAGGTAAAACCAAGAAGAAGAGAGTAAATATAGAGGCTGAAAGGGGAAATGATACCAATTAGTGATAAGAAAGTTCTTTTATCTACTTATTTTATTATATTATTATGCTACCAATATTTATACTGTTTTATTTACTTTTCGTAAATTTGAATAACTAATACAACTTTTATGTCAATACAGCAAAAGCAGGAAAAAATTATTGAAAGGGTAGGAGAAGTAAATGGTGAAAATGTTCTTAGGATGCTT
>CAIWXG010000079.1 GCA_903916555.1 uncultured Bacteroidota bacterium | reverse complement strand
TGGCAATCATCGGTTCGCTATTTTTCATAAGCTTTTTAATAGCCGGTTCACTCTCTTGAATCTTAAATATTTTTGGTGCAGACATCTTATTTTGTTTAACTGTACAAAGATAGTCTATTATATATTAGTCCAATAATTACAAAAAAATAGTTATCCACATTTTGGACTAATTTATTAACAGTATTGGTATTACCTATAATGCTAACTACATTATTGATTCTTATTTTTATGTATAAGCGGCTTTGGTTAATTGAAGAACCTATTGAAGGTAAAAGAATACCAATAAGTCTTTTTGTGGGTGCATCAATGATTTTCCCTGCTTATTTTGCATCAGATTATTTAAGCACATCACTTGGAAAATTAACAAAACTTGAAAATGTTAATGAGATATTTCAATATCCACCAAGTCAATATTATAAAATTAAGAATTACTATATTGACACGAACAATACTGGTATTTATTCCTATCAACAAGTTGGTGAGCGTAAAAATCAAAGCATAAATTACTTTTCAATGGGTATTACAGCACCAATTTGTATAGATAACAAAGCGGGAGCGTCGCAATTTGCAAATATTTGGTTGGCTAATGAGTATGAAATAACCAACAACCGAGACTTAACTGACAATGAAAGAGATACCATTTTAAATCATTTCTTGGAGCAAAAAAAGAAAAGATTTTTCAAGTCAGATTTCCATAATATTTCCTATTTTAAATTTAATAAATCAGTTAAAGAATATGATAAAGTTTTTTTGGCAGCAAGTAGAAGCGAGAAATTTAAAGCGGGAAATATTGTGTTTCTATCTCCTGTATATGAACCTTTTGATAGTAGGAACGGACAAAACTTAGTTTGGGCTATTGGTGTCTATTTTGGTGGTTTTATTGCGGTTTTTATTGCTTTACTATTTGTGAAATTGAATGAAGAAAATTTAGATGATTTTGAAAATGGTATTGATTTTTATGACCATTTTAGTTTCAATTTATTTGAAAAGTTAAGCAAATAATGTGATTGGTATTTATAATGCTGTTGTTCTGTTCTTCTTACTTTTACTTGTTTTTCAGCAACAATCTTACAATTACCTACATTTACAAACCACTATGTGCCTCAGCCTTCTTAAATACCACCCGCTTCACACGTTTCACTATGCCTTTTATTAAACCTCCGTCACTTTGTATGCGGCGGTCTGTAGTCCATACTAAAGCTTTTATATTTGTAACATAATGTAATTTACCGAAACCCTTATTCCGTAATTTTAATGCCAGCCAGCCATCTTCGTTAGCTCCTTTGGGGTGATTATAGCCTTCCACTTCAATGCCTTGTAACCTTCTGTAGCCCGAATTAAAACCATATACATTTACGGCTTCTTCCCTAAATAATTTATTTATATACCGGAGCATATCTGCCATATACTCATAAAAAAAGTAGGTAAAACGGTTAGTAACACCAGTTGGTATAAATGAAAAACGCCCATAAGTAATACTTATATTTTCATTATTTGCAAGTGGGGCAATCATTTGCTCCATCCAATCTTTAGGGTATATAGCATCGGCATCGGCATTAAGAATATATTTACCTTGTGCTGTAGCTAAGCCGGCATTACGAGCTGCTGTAATACCTTGCTTTTTTTCTGTAATACATTTTATACCTGTTTCCAGTACTAATGCTTCTGTATTGTCTTTAGAATTATTATTTACTACTATAATTTCTACTACCCTATTGGTACTGTTTGCACTTAAAGATTGTAATGTAAGTAAAATACCATCTTCTTCGTTATAAGCAGGTATTACCACTGAAACCTCGGGTATTCCATTTGATAATGAAGCGTAATTTTTCTTAATAACATTAATTCTCTCCTCATTTGTATAAGAAGAAGCATTAATTATTTGCTTTATGTATAACGGGATAGCAACTGACCTCATTTAAATTAAACGTTTTCTTTTTGAAAAAGAGCAGGAATTGTTTTCAGAATCAATTTAATATCATAACAGAAATTATGGTTTTGGGCATAAGTATTATCAAGCATAAGGCGTTCTTCTTCGCTCATTTTGCCTTTACCTCTTTTTTCTACCTGCCACAAACCGGTTAATCCGGCTGGAGCTAAAAATCTTGGAGCGTATTTATCGGTAGTTAGTTTTTCCGCTTCATAAAGTGGTAACGGTCTATTACCTACAATACTCATATCGCCTTTTATTACATTCCATAGTTGTGGTAGTTCATCAATACTCGTATTGCGAATAAAGTTACCTACTTTAGTAATTCTCGGGTCATTTTTCAATTTAAAGAATGCAGAACCGGCTTGCAATTTTTTATTTCCCAAATATTGTTTTTCGCACCATGTGTTTCCATCAGCATATAAGGGACTGCGACATTTAGAGCCTGCCGCAGCACATTCATCGCACAGTATTATTTTATTAGGGTCTATTTCTACTTTATCCCCTGCATTGTATTGATTTAAATGTTGTAATTCTTTAAGCCTCTTGTCTGCATTTACAAACATAGACCTTAATTTATAAAATTTAAATATTCTATACCCAGTACCCACCCTAAGAGAATAATAAAAAATAGGACCTTTAGATTCTATTTTCATTGCAATCATTATAATAAGTAAAACCGGAGATAAACACAATAAAGCCATACCGGCAAAAAATACATCGAAAATACGCTTTATAAGTGGTGTTTTATATACAACAACCGGTTTGCGATTACTATGTTTTTGAAGTTCTGTCCAATTTTTTAAAATAAAATTAATTTTATTTTCTAATTGAATTTGGTTTAGAGGCTTTAAGAAAACATCGGCAACACCTGCCTGCAAGCACAATTGTGTTTGGTTTTCGTTTAGTTTCTCAGATAGAAGAAAGAATGGGATATTATCCATTCCATTCTTTTTCAGAGTTTCTAATAAGCTTACTCCGTAAGGACCCATTATTTCGCTTTCTGATATAATAGCGGAAACATTTAGATTGAGCTTGTGATAATCTTTATATAATTCTAGAGAGCTTTCGAAGGTTACTAATTTTGTATTACCAAAATTGCATTTACCTAGTATATCGTAAAGCTTATCCGATACATTTAATAAAGCAATGATACCTGCATTAATATCAGCCATAAGTAATTATGAAATTAAAAATTGGTAGTAATTAAAGTTTTTCCATAACGTTTTAATATCACATTAATTCTTACTTCCAGTTCGCGTGGGTTAAATGGCTTTATTATATAGTCGTCGGCACCAGCCATTAGGCATTTTATTCTCGTATCGGAAGCTTCCTCTCCCGATAATATAATAATGGGTAAAGCACTAAAGAAATTACTTGATTTTACCTGTACCAATAGGTCGTAACCGTTTAGTACAGGCGTATTAAGATCCGAAATAATAATATCCGGAATATTACCTTGCTGCATATAAGCTAAAGCTTCCATACCGTTTTCAAACGCAGATACCACAAAATTATATTCCAATACAGTACATAGTAAAGTTTTAATAGCTAAATCATCTTCAACAATAATAACTTTTTGGAGTTTTGTATTTGTGTTGCTCATTGTTATGTTTATTTAAAAAGAATATAAGAATGGTGTATTAAAATAAAAAAATAAATTTATGAATATTATTATCCTATTTTTAAATCAAATTTTTAATAATAAAACTTATTACAATTTAATTTCGGTGCAATTTACAATAATAATTCTTGCTTCGTTTATTAATTGTAGATAAAATTATAAAAACAATATTGTTTTTAGTAGTTTTGTTTTTAGTATTGGTTTAAATTGTTTTAATTATAATAATTTATCTTATTTATGCAAATTGCCCACTTATTATTGGTACATGTTATGAATGACCAATTAATAAGATTAGTAAATAGCTTACAGCACGAAAATTATCATGTCTTTATTCATATTGACAAAAAAGCTCCTATTGAACCCTTTTTGCAATTAGAAAAAAATAATAAAGCTACACTTGTAAAAAACAGAGTTTTTGTAAACTGGGGGGGGTATAGCATTGTGCAAGCTACCTTAAACGGTTTTGAAGAAATAATTGCCGCAAAAGAACATTACGATATAGTAAATTTATTAAGTGGGCAGGATTACCCTATAAAAAACATAAACTATATATACGATTTTTATAAACAAAATGCTAATACAGCATTTATTGAAACTCGTAATGTATTTAATGATTGGACTGAGGCGATACCAAGAATTACAAAATATCATTTCCCAGATGACAGATTGCCGGGCAGTGTTATCTTCGAACAAGTGTTAGGCTTTATTTTACCTAAAAGAAAAATGCCCTACTCCTTAATTCCGGTTGGCAGGTCTCAATGGTTTACGTTGCCAATAGAATGTGTAGAATATATTCTTAATTACATTAATGAACATCCCAAAATCATTAGTTTTTTTAAATATACTTGGGCTCCCGATGAGCTTTTCTTTTCTACTATACTGTTTAATTCAAAACATAAAGAAATAATTGCTAACAATAATCTAAGATATATTGATTGGGCTGCCGGAACACCAAGCCCAAAAGTACTTACAATAGCAGAAGCAGAGACTCTAAAAAAATCAGAATGTTTATTTGCCCGAAAATTTATTGAGGATATCGATAGCTCTATTTTAGATTTTCTTGACGAAATAAATAAGTAACTATATTTATTAGTAATTGAAAAACAATACACAACACATAATGAATTTTTATTAATTTTATTATTTTAATTACAAAGACAGTTAAAATCAATAATTAAAAAAAAATGTTAATTTCGCATATTTTTCAAAACTAATGTTTTTTAGATGTTTGCAATATTACTTATTTCTTATGCTAATTGGGATTCATTAATGGAATTTCCGGCAATCTTTAAAAAAGCCGGTTGTACAATTGATGTTTTTTGTGCTAAAGATTCTTGGGCAATTCAAAATACATTTTATGATACCTGGATAGATTCCGGAAATAATAATGACCAATTTGTAGATAATCTATTAAATTACATTGCAAAATATGGCGATAAATATAATTGGTTTTTGCCGGGTGATGACAAAATAGTACGACTACTGAACGAAAACATTACCGATGAGGCATTATTTTACAAATTATTACCCTTATCAAAAATTGAAAATAGAGAACTACTTGGTTCAAAAGCAGGTTTTTCTAATATGTGTAAAAAATACAATATTGAAACACCAAAATATTTAGTATATGAAGCCGGAATGACCACCAAAGAAATAATTACCTATATGGGCTTTCCTTTTATGATAAAAGCTGATAAAAGTGAAGCCGGATATGGTGTTTATTTATGTAGAAACGAAGATGAATTTATTGTAGAATTTAATAAAGTAGAAAATAAAGTACACACCGTTTTTCAACAATATATACAAGGGTATAATGTTAATATGGAAACATTGTATAAGAACGGAGAGCTAATAGTACATAGCTATTCGCGATTGTTGAAAATATATGGCAAATTTGGGTATTCTACAAAGAGATTATTTTATCAAAATAAGGAAATATTATCGGAAGTACAGAAAATAGGTAAGTCTTTTGGCATAAATGGTTTTGCTAATGTTTCTTTTATGTATAGTGTACCCGAAAAGAAACACTATTTAATTGAAGTGGATATAAGACCCAATACTTGGATGTATTATGGACATATTACCGGAAATGACTTTGTAGAAGGTGTAAAAAAAATAATGTGCGGAGACTATACCTATCTACAACCGGCAAAAGAATATGATGACAAGAAAGTAATTATTTCTCTTTATAAAAAAGATTTGCATAGGTGTATTGTGGAGAAAGACCTAAAGGGCTTTTTAAATTGGGTATTTAATAAAGATAATTGCTGGCGTTATATACCTTTTTATGATAAAAAAGCACTAAAATCAAGTAATAAATTTCTATGGGGAACTTTTATGATATTTGCAAAATCCAGATTGAGAAAAATTTTCAAAATAAAAAAGTAAGAAATAAACAAATATAATACCTAAAAGATAATACCATTGTATTAATGTTCTATTATGTCAGTAGATTGTAAAAATGGAAAATAAGTTTTCATATTTGGGAAATAAATAAAGAATATTCTAAGTATGTAATTTTAATTTGTGTACTTTTATCCGATATAAAGCTTAAATAAAAATATACTTTATTTTAATATTTTTTTTCAACATTCATTTTATTTTAGATGTATAAAGTACTGATTATTTCTTACGCTAATTGGGATTCTTTAATGGAATTACCTGCTGTATTTAAACAAGCAGGTTGCATTTTAGATGTCTTTTCGGTAAAAGATTCATGGGTATTAAAAAATAAATTTCATGACAAATGGATTGAAGCAAGTGGCAATGAGACAGTATTTTTAGACGAACTAATAGAATATGTAAACAAACACGGTAACGAATATAATTGGATAATACCGGGTGATGACATAATAATTCGTTTATTAAATGACAGATTAGATAATGAGGCTTTATTTTATAAACTTTTGCCTTTAACTAATATTGAAAACAGAGAAATACTTGGTTCTAAAGCAGGTTTTTCAAAATTATGTAATAAGTATACTGTAAAAACGCCTCGATTTAAAATATTTAACCCTAATGAAGATGTAAAATCTATTAGTGCGTATATGGGTTACCCCTTAATGATGAAAACGGATAAAAGTGAAGCCGGGACAGGGGTATTTAAATGCAATAATGAAGAGGATTTGGTAAGTTATTTGTCAAAAATTGAAATAAAAGACAATATAGTATTTCAGCAATTTATACAAGGGTATGATATAAATATGGAGGTATTATATAAAGATGGAGAGCTGATAGTATACAGTTATGCCAAACTATTAAAAATATTAGGCAATTTCGGGCTATCTACCCAACGTCTTTTTTGCCAAAATACAGAAATAATAGAACAATTAACACAAATTGGCAGGTCTTTCGGCATAAATGGTTTTGCGAGCATTGCTTTTATGTATAATGAACTTGATAAACAACATTATCTTATTGAGGTGGATATTAGGCCTAACTCTTGGATTTACTATGGCAAATATACGGGTAGCGATTTTAGTGAGGGTATTAAAAAGATTATTAAAGGCGATTTAACTTTAGTTATACCCGACGCAACAAAATACCCTAAAGAAATAAAGATATGTCATTATAAAAAAGATGTAGCCCGGCTAATAGTTGAAAAAGATATAAAAGGTTTATTTTATTGGTTGCTAAATAAAGATAATTGCTGGCAATACATACCTACTTACGATAAAATATTACTTAAAGCTTGTAACGCTTATTTATATTTGTTTTTTAAGGAATTAGTGAAAAATAAAATAAATAAAATATTAAAAAAAGATGGTACGCGATAATTATTTTAATAATTATCCCCCAAAATCCATTTTACAAATATTATCTATTCAACGTTTCATTTCATAAATAAAATAGATAGGCTTATTAGGAACGGCTAATTTTATTTTAATACATTTGCCTATTCAAAAATCAAATCTATATGTTGTTAAATATGTTTTTATTTTTTAGTTTTCTTTTTGCTCCCACTCCAAAAGTTGATATACCAGCAAGTATTTATGATTTTAAAGTAGAAGCTTTAGATGGTACTACAATTGATATTTCTAAATTTAAAGGAAAGAAAATTTTAATAGTAAATACTGCATCCAAATGTGGTTATACACCCCAATATGAAGCACTGGAAAAAATATATGAAAAATATAAAGATAAACTTGTTATCATAGGATTTCCTGCAAATAATTTTTTAT
>CAIWXG010000078.1 GCA_903916555.1 uncultured Bacteroidota bacterium | reverse complement strand
ATTATAAAAATGTAACGCCGGAAATAAATAAATTTTAAGCACAATCATTAATTTGGTTGTGCTTTTTTTATGCAAAAAAAAACAGTGCTAAGAATAGCACCGTCCCCTAAAGTATGAAAAAATCAACGTCTTTAAAAAAAAGTTACCCTGTAATGAAATAATAACAATGCAACAATGAAGGCAATAACCATTACGATGTTATTCTCGTTATGGTGCAGAAAACGTCTTATTTTTGACTTAAAGCAGAATTTATCCATCCCTTTAGAAATTTAATTTGTGAAGGATTTTTATCTACAATTTTAATATAATGTTTTGTTGTTGCAATCTGTTTTTGTGCAATATACAACTTATGTGAAAGTGTATCATTTCGCATTCTGTAATATTTGCAACTGTCTATTTTTTGTGCCTGAGCATGAAAAAATGTTGCCAAAAAAAGTATTATAAATATTTTACGCATAAGGATTGGCAATATTTAAATTGTTAATAAATACGTTATCTATGTTTCCGGTTTGTGGCATTTCTAAAGCAGATTGACTTTCGCAAATTGCAGCATGTAAACCCTGATTTATAGCACTACAAAACAAGCCATTAGCGGTTTCTTGGTTAATAATGTTGTCCCCTTGCAATCTATCCCAAAAGTTTTCTTTATAGAATGTTGCTACCAAATTATCAATTTCCGGCAGTGTTTCGCCATTCTTCAAACCTCTGTCTTTTATTACTTGCCAGCCAGCCCAATTATGAAAGTTTTTATACGTAATGCCATAATAAGTTAACCCACCCATATCACCCAAGATGTCGGTTAGGTTCGGACTTTCCTGTTTAGCAACAAGGGGGAATGCTTTACTAAAATCTGCCATGAGTATTAATTTAAGTTATAAAAAACTATGTTAATTGGAGTTCCTACCCAATAGATTTGCGAAGTAAAATAATCTGTAATTTCTGTTTCACTCATAATCTACCTATTTTTTTTAAATGCGTTTCCACACCCGCAGATTTATTTACTTTGCGTGTGTAAAGTCCCAAAGTTACAACATAACCAATTATTTGTAAAAATATCATTCAATTACCATTTTATATTTATCCATTACCTGTAAGTACAATTTATTCTTACTTTCCAAAACCTCAATCTTTTCTAATAATTCATTTTTTGGTGTAAACTGTCTTAAATTATCAATTTCTAACTGTAAGTTCTGTATTTTTTCTTCAGCTACCAAGTAATCGCCGTAAATTTCCTTATTCGCCTCTGTCAAAGATTTTATTGCATCTTCCAACAACATTACCTCATGCACATATTTAGTATTGGCATCCGTAAGCTGTCGCACTTTGTCAATAAGCAAATGATTTTCACCACTTAAATTAGCAATATTATTTTCATATTTAGTGCTGTCGGTTTTAAATTTAAAAATTTCTTTACTTTGTTTTTCGCAAAGTTCAGTTAATTCTTTATTTTGTTTTTCGTAACATTCAATAGCAACATCTTTATTATTCCAGTTATTTATAACAGTACTTATCATTGTGCGAATTTTGGCAAATCTAATCAATTAATCAATATTATAAAAACTTTTGGTAATAACCTCGTTTAGTGTACTTAAAAATTATTT
>CAIWXG010000077.1 GCA_903916555.1 uncultured Bacteroidota bacterium | reverse complement strand
TACTTACCCGTGGTCTATTTACTGGCCTGGAAAAAAATTAACTTTAAATGGACAGGCACTGTCTTTTGGTTGTTTTTAATCGCCTTAGCATCATGCATTGTTGTCATGCAAACATCCATATATACAGAGTGGGGTGTTGTTATCTCAATAGGCATGTCGGCATGTTTTGCTTGTTTTTCATTGGTACGATTGATGACAATGATCGATTTGGATGGCTCTTTGGTGCAAATACCCTCAAGACTGAAGAAATTAAATATAAAAAACTGGAATTATAAATGAATGATTCAACTGTAAATCAATCTGAATTTGATGGAAACCCATTGATTACTTTTGCTTTGTTTGCGTATAACCAAGAGATGTTTATTCGCGAGGCTATTGAAGGTGCTTTATCTCAGACTTACTCACCGTTAGAAATTATTTTATCAGACGATTGTTCGACAGATAAGACGTTTGAAATTATGGTAGATATGGTTTCTGAATATCGTGGTCCGCATAATATAGTTTTAAATAAAAACGAAAATAATTTAGGTATAGCCAGTCATGTGAATAAAGTTATATCTCTAGCCAAGGGATTATTAATCATAGCTGCTGCAGGCGATGATATATCTTTCCCCACACGTACTAGTGAGTTAACGGAATTATGGGTTAAGAATGGGAGGTTTTCTGGTATTGTTTATAGTCAGTATGAGCCCATAGATAATGAAGGAAATTCACTAAATGTTGATTGTCTTTGTAAAGACGTTAGTGACTTGACTATTGAAGAGTTTGCCTCGCGGTTTAATCCTGGTATTGTGGGGGCCACTCAAGCTTGGACGAAAGACTTATTTATTAAATTTGGTCCGTTACCTCATGATTTATATTGTGAAGATGCTGTTTTTGTTTTTCGAGCAAAACTTTATGGAGAAATTTTGTTCCTTGATCGTGTGTTGCTTAAATACCGCTTTCATCAGAGCTCTTTAAGTAACAATTGTTCGCTTAGTTATAAAAACATATTGCTACATCATAAAAGATCTGTTGATGTTTTTAATGTTTTTATTTCTGATATTTTGAATGGCGGAGTTGATCATCGAATTAGCAGTTCGACGAGAGAAAGTCTGCTGTCCGTTATTTACGGCAAAATAAAGCAGGCTGAGTTGGAAATAAAACTGTCTGAGGGCATATTAAAAGAACGAATGTTTTGTGCTTTTGAAGCTTCAAAGCATAAAGCAATAAAAAAATTATTGAGAAATATTTTTATTGCTCTGACGCCAGAATTATATTGTCTTCTTCATGATAATCGATATTTATTTAACACGTTAAAGTTATTCATTTATAGGCTTTAACGCTAACTTAATATTATCATCTTTGTGGTTTTAATCCACTTCAAAAGTACATAGAAGTATTGTATAAGAAAAGGACGAAATGAGTATCTGCGCAATTATTATTTCATATCATCCCGATAATGAAATTATTGAAAATGTTAAAGCTCTGTTTAATCAAGTTGATGAAGTTATTATTGTTGACAATGGATCAGGTTTTTCCACAAGTATTTTACTTGATAGCATAGTAAAGCAGCATCCCAAGGTCAGCGTTATTTATTTACCAGAAAACTTAGGTATCGCGACGGCTCTAAACATAGGCGCAAAAAAAGCCAAGGCTAATGGATATGAATGGATCATTACATTTGATCAAGACAGCCAAGCTACACCTTGTATGATTGAGACGATGCTACAAGCGTATGATAAATACCCGCAAAAAGAAAAAGTTAGTAGCCTGTCACCGCGATATAAGGATAAAGAAACTGGGGTGATACGCAGTAGCCAGTTGATAGCGCCTCTCCTTGAAACATTGCCTTATGCTGAGGCTTTGGAGGCAATGACTTCAGGTAATTTGCTTAAATTGAGTGTTTTTGATTCGGTTGGTTTTTTTAATGAGGCATTATTTATTGATTGTGTTGATTACGAATATTGTCTGCGCTGTATCAGTCAAGGATATAAAATACTTGAAGTTAATAATGCTGTTTTAATGCATAGCGTGGGATTTCCTGTTCAGCATCAGCTGCTATGGAGAATAGTAACAGCTAATAATCACAGTGCTATACGACGTTATTATTTTGCTAGGAACTCTGTTTATATCTACAAAAGATTTGCTTTTAAGAAACCTCTTCTGATAAAAAAAAATGCCTGTGACTTAGTGAAAATGATCATAATAGTCATGCTTTTTGAGGCTGATAGAAAGAAAAAACTGACGGCTATTTTTCGAGGGCTTATTGATGGTTTATTTGGCAGGATGGGTAAATGTAATGCTTCGCTTTAGGAAATAGCAT
>CAIWXG010000076.1 GCA_903916555.1 uncultured Bacteroidota bacterium | reverse complement strand
GTGTGATAATAGAAATGAAATTGTTAAAACAAAAAGAAGTAACCATAGTAGAAATACCATTTACAAATATAAAAAAGACAGTAGTACAAATTATTTTTTAATTAAAAACTTCCTAAAAAGAAATATAAAGGAAGTAAAAATAGACCAAATATGGCAAGCATCAATCTTATTGACTCTTTTCAGGAGTTTAAAGAAGCCGAGAACATAGACCGGCCTACTTTGATGAAGGTATTAGAAGACGTATTCAAAACATTGTTGCGTAAAAAATACATTACAGATGAGAATTTCGACGTAATTGTAAATGACCAAACAGGTGATCTTGAGATTTTCCGCAGACGGACAATTGTTGAAGACGATAATGTTGAAGACATAAATTTACAAATACCTTATTCTGAAGCAATAAAAGTAGAACCCGATTATAGTGTGGGCGAAGAAGTATATGAAGAAGTAGATGTACGTAATTTTGGACGGAGGGCTATACTTGCTGCAAAACAAACATTAACTGCAAGAATCAGTGATTTAAAGAAAAATAATCTGGTAAAAAAATATGCAGATAGAGTTGGCGACATTATTAATGGCGAGGTTTATCAAATTTGGAAAAAAGAAATTCTATTACTCGATGATGAAGGTAATGAATTAATAATGCCAAAATCTGAGCAAATACCATCTGATTTCTTTAAAAAAGGGGAAGCAGTAAGAGCTGTGGTAAAGAAAGTAGAAATGCGTAATAACTCACCAATAATTGTTTTAAGCCGTACACATCCGTCTTTTCTTGAAAAACTTTTGGAAATTGAAGTTCCTGAAATTATGGATGGTTTAATAGTTATAAAAAAGATTGTAAGGGAACCAGGTGAAAGAGCAAAAGTAGCAGTAGAAAGTTATGATGACCGTATAGACCCGGTTGGTGCTTGTGTAGGTATGAAGGGCAGCAGAATACATGGTATTGTTAGAGAATTACGTAATGAAAATATTGATATAATTAATTACACTAATAATGTTCAGCTTTTATTACAACGTTCGTTAACACCTGCACGTATTAATAAAATAGAACTAAATAATGTGGACAATAGTGCCGATGTTTATTTAGACCCTGACCAAGTATCTTTAGCAATTGGCAAAAAAGGCGTTAATATAAAGTTGGCACAGGAATTGACAGGTTACAGTATTGATGTATATCGTGATGTAAAAGAAGATACCGAATATGATATTGACCTTGATGAATTTGCTGATGAAATAGAGCCATGGATTATTGACGAATTCAAAAAAATTGGTTGCGATACCGCTTTAAGTGTATTAGATTTATCAATAGAAGAATTAGTAAGAAGAACGGATTTGGAAGAAGAAACAGTTCGAGATGTAAGAAAGGTATTAGAATCGGAGTTTGGTAATGAATAGAAAAATTTTAATAATTGTTTAATAAATAAACAATTATATTACTTTAAATAGGTAAATCTAAGCTTTTTTCAGTTAAATAGTGTAGGTTTGTATATTTATAGGTTTGGGCTAAAGAACTACTTTAGCAATAATATTTGACAAGGAAAAAGAAGAATGACTACAACAACAAAAACACCCAGGTTACTGGAGGCTGCTAAAGAATTTAATATCGGTAAAGATACACTTGTAGCTTTTCTTACCGATAAAGGTTTTGCAATAAGCAGCAACCCAAATACAAGATTAACTGACAAAATGTATGATGCCTTGCAAGGGTCTTATGCACAAGATAAACTTGCAAAACGCAAGAGCGAAGAAATTACTTTACCCAAAGGGATAGATAACCATAGAAAACAAAGGGAAGAAGTTTTTGCTGTAAAACGCGAAGAAAAGAAAGAAGAAAAAAAGGAAGAACAAATACCACTATTAATTGAAAAAAACATACCTAAAGAAGATAAGAAAAGTACAGATGAGAAAATAATAGAAGAAACAAAAATAAGAGTAGAATTAAAACAGATAGTTAAACCTGAAATTGAAATATCTGATATAGAGATAAATACTAAAAAGGAAGAAACTTTTTCAAAAGAAGAAAAAAAATCAGAAATAGTATTAACAAAACAGGTAGAACCTATTGTTAAGAATGAAGAAATAAAGGAAATTAATGAAGTATTAAATAATAGTAATATAACTAAAGAAGTTGGCTCTAAAATTGAAAAAGTAAATGTTACTACGGAAACGGATAGCAAAACGGTAGAGTCACCAATAGGAAATATTCAAGTAAACTTAAAAGAAAACGTACAAGAAAAAGAAAATTCAAAACAGGACATTAATCTTGCCGTTAAGACTGAAAATATTGATGTTAATGAGCCTGTTATTAGAAAAACAATTGAAATAGTTGAACCCGAACATGTTGAAATAAAAGCACCTAAAATAGAGGGGCCGAATATACTTGGTAAAATAAATTTAGATGAATTAAACCTTGCTTCGAGACCTAAAAAAGGAACTTTTAATAAAAAAGATGAAAAACATGCAACAAAACCTACTCAAGTTTCTAAACCACAAGTTAAGGAAACAGGCTTTGTTGCCAAAAGCCCCGTAATTGTAAATCAAACACCTCTTATTGTTCTACCTGTTGAAACTATTCCTGATGCTAAAATAATTGTATCAGAACAAGAAATAATAGCTGATGATGGAATTGTAAGACCGGAGCATATTGAAATGAAAGCCCCTAAGCTGGAAGGACCGAAAATAATAGGTAAAATATCTTTACCTGTTTCACAGCCAAGTGGTAATACTAGACCAGACAATAGGGAAAAACGTAAACGTAAACGGATTCCTGTTGATAAGAAACCCGAAAAACATAGAACTGACCAACAACAAAATACAGCTACAGGTAATGCAAGCACCAATAATACCGGTAATGCTACAAATACCAATAGAGATAGAAACCAAGGAGATAGACCACATGGAGACAGAAACAGAAATCAGCCTAATCGTACAGGTGTAGGTGGTGGTTCATCTGTTGGTGTGCCGCAAGACAGAAACAGACAAGGTGGTGGGCAAGCCGGACAGCATGGTGGTGGTGGACATCACGGTCAAAGTAATACCGGTAGGAATAATACTCCAGGTAGTGGTATAGGGCAAAATCAACCAAGACAGGGTGGTGGCGTAGGAAGACCACAAGAAAGAAGAGACGGTGGTACAGGAAATAATACTACCGGTGCCGGCAATGATAGAAGCGGTGGCGAACGTAGAGTATTACGTGTGCCAATTACAGAGCAACAACAAGAGATTGATGCAAAAGCAATACAAGATAAAATTAGAGAGACCCAAGCTAAGCTAACAGGAAGTACCAGAAGTAAAAATCTTAAAGCCAAATACAGACGTAATAAGCGAGATGAAATGGCTGAAAAACGTGCAGCAGCGGAAAATGCCGAACCTACAAATGTAATACAGGTTACGGAGTTTATTTCTGTTAGTGAACTATCTGGTTTATTAGATGTTAGTTTTGCAGATATTATTAGTAAGTGTATGAGTTTGGGTATCATGGTATCCATTAATCAAAGACTTGATGCTGAGGTAATTGAATTAGTATCAAGCGAATTTGGGTATAATGTTGAGTTTATTAATCTGGAGCAAGAATTAATTGAAGAAGAAGTAATAGAAGACAACGAAGAAGATTTATTACCAAGAGCACCAATTGTAACCATAATGGGGCATGTGGACCATGGTAAAACATCTTTGCTAGATTATATTAGAAGTGCCAATGTAGTTGCGGGTGAAGCCGGTGGTATTACACAGCACATAGGAGCTTATCAGGTTACTACTGCAACGGGTAAAAAGATTACATTCTTAGATACACCCGGTCACGAAGCATTTACTGCTATGCGTGCCAGAGGTGCTAAAGCTGCCGATGTGGCTGTAATAGTAGTAGCTGCCGATGATGCCATTATGCCACAAACAAAAGAGGCAATTTCGCATGCACAAGCAGCAAATTTACCAATGATTTTTGCTATTAATAAGATTGACAAACCGGGTTCTAATCCTGAGAAGATAAAAGAACAATTGGCAAATATGAACATCCTTGTTGAAGATTGGGGTGGTAAATTCCAAAGCCAAGAGATTTCTGCAAAAAAAGGATTGAATATAGATTTATTATTAGAAAAAATAGGATTTGAAGCTGAATTATTAGAATTAAAAGCGAATCCAAACAGGGTAGCAACAGGTAGTGTTATTGAAGCCTCTTTAGATAAAGGTCGCGGATACCAATCTACAATATTAGTACAGAATGGTACATTAAACCAAGGTGAGATGATTGTTTGCGGACAACATTTTGGTAAAATTAAGGCCATGTTTAATGAAAGAGGGCAGCGAGTAAAATCTGCAGGTCCTTCTACTCCTGTTCAGGTTCTTGGTCTTAATGGGGCACCACAAGCAGGTGAAAAATTCAAGATGTATGAAGATGAAAATGAAGCAAAAGAAGTAGCTACACATAGAGCTAAGATTATGCGTGAGCAAGGTATTAGAGCTCGTAAACATATTACATTAGATGAAATAGGCAGAAGATTGGCTTTAGGTAACTTTAAAGAACTTGGTGTTATTATTAAAGGAGACTTTGATGGTTCGGTTGAGGCTCTTAGTGATTCGTTGCAAAGATTATCTATTGCAGAGGTGTCGGTAAATGTTGTACATAAAGGTGTAGGGCAGATTACAGAAAGTGATGTATTATTAGCAACCGCATCAGATGCTATTATTATTGGTTTCCAAGTTCGTCCTTCAATACAAGCTGCAAGACTTGCTGAACAAGAAAATATTGAAATACGAACCTACTCGATAATCTATGATGCAATTGATGAAATAAAAAGTGCAATGGAAGGTTTACTTGAACCTAAAATTGAAAAGAAAACGGTTTGTAATATTGAAGTACGTGAAATATTTAAAATTAGCGGCGTAGGTACAATTGCAGGTTGCTATGTATTAGATGGCAAAATGACTAGAAATACCAAACTAAATATTATACGTGAAGGTATAGTTGTGCATACAGGTGAATTGGCATCTTTAAAACGCTTTAAAGATGATGTGAAAGATGTAAATGCCGGCTATGAGTGTGGATTGTCTATTAAAAACTTTAATGATATACGTGCAGCAGATATTATTGAAGGATTTGAAGAAGTTGAAGTGAAACGTACCCTATAATTTAATATTTATTATTTTCATAAGCCACCGATAAAGTTTTATAGGTGGCTTATTTATTTTAATAATAGACAGGTTATATTTGTTTTATGAAATAAAAATGATAATAAAAATATATTGATTAAAATATTTATTTATGCAAAAAAAGACAATGGACGAATTAGGACGCAAAACCATTGATGAAATAAAACAAACAGAAAAAAATGCAATAATCGTAATATTAGATGGTATAAGAAGTATGCATAATGTAGGTTCTGTTTTTAGAACCTGCGATGCGTTTGCAATTCAGGAGCTCTACTTATGCGAATTTACACCATTACCCCCGCATAGAGATATACATAAAACGGCTTTAGGTGCAACAGAAACAGTAAAATGGAAACACATTGAACTTACATTAGAAGCCCTTAAACTTGCTAAATCAAAAGGTTATAAAGTTTTTGCTGTAGAGCAAGCCCATAACAGTATTAGCCTAGAAAATTGTGCAACCAACATTGATAAAATAGCTTTGATTTTTGGCAATGAAGTAACAGGAGTTAATGATGAAATTTTACATCATGTAGATGGGTGCATTGAAATACCACAATGGGGTAATAAACATTCATTAAATATTTCGGTAAGTGTTGGTGTGGTACTTTGGGAATTTGTAAGATACAGAAATGAAAAAAATAATGATAAAAATGGTTGTGTTACTAATTAGATGAATATATACCATTAATAAAATATAGAAAAAGTTAAATCAAATAAGTACTTTTGTAAGAACTAAAGGAATAAATATGAAAAATAGATTTCTGTTTTTAACATTTTTAATATTAACCAATGCTGCATTTGCACAACCTTGGATGCCCAAAAGTACTACCGGTAATGGGCCTTTAAAATATAAAGATGCAATAAATAGTTATCGCAATTATTTATTAAAGAATGGTGAGGAGAAGGAATCAGGCAACTACATAGGCAAAGAAGAAAAGGATAATAAAAATCATTTGTTTGAACGTTGGAATTACTATTGGAAAAACCATTTGGATAATAATGGATATTTGGTACCACCGGTAAAAAATATTTTGGAGTGGGAAAAGTATTTACAATCTCATTCTAATAATAGTAACAGAACAAGTTCCTTACCTTCAAATTGGGTTTTTCAAGGTCCTAATGTCAGCAATCATGGTTATTCAGGTATTGGTAGAATAAATACCGTTGCTTTTCATCCTACAGATTCAAATACAATATATGTAGGCAGTGCAGCAGGAAGTACATGGAAAACAACTGACGGGGGTACTACTTGGGTATCTTTATACGATTATTTACCGGCTTTAGGTGTTGCTGATATTAAAATAAATCCGTTAAATCCGAATACGGTTTATGTGGCTACAGGCGATGGAGACCATGGTGATACTTATAGTTCGGGTGTTATAATTTCTCATGATGGTGGCGCACATTGGTCAACAAGCGGATTAACGTGGTTGCCAACTGCTTATAATAATGCACGTTCTTTATTAATTAATCCACAAGATACGTCAACACTTATTCTGGCTGCAGATGCTGGTATTTTTATTTCACATAATTGCGGTTTTAGCTGGGTGCATGTGTTTACGGCAAATTTTAAACAAATACTTTTTAAGCCGGGAGATACTACTATTCTTTATGGCACAATATATACTGATACTGCATCACAGATTATGAGGTCAACAGATGCCGGGCATACATGGCATGCTTCTACAAGTTTTACCGATGCACAAAGAATAAATATTGCAGTTTGCCCTGCAAGTCCCAATATTGTTAAAGCAATAGCATCAGACCATACTTCAGGTTTAAAAGGTGTCTATAATTCTACCGATAATGGTGCTACTTATACAGCTATTTTTACAGAAGATTCTGGTTGTACAAAAGAAATATTAGGTTATACTTTAGGATTACCTACAACAAGCTGCGGCGGACAGGGTTGGTATGACCTTTGTATTGCAATAAACCCAACTAATGCAAACGATGTAATAGTGGGTGGTGTAAATACCTATTATTCATCTGACGGTGGTAATAGCTGGACTATTGCAAATACTTGGTATGGTGGTTTAACAGGTGTAGCAACGGTACATGCAGACAAACATTGTTTGGCATATAACCCCATAACTGTTGCTGTTTTTGAAACTTGCGATGGAGGTGTATATAAAAATAACGGGCCTCTTACATCCCCTTGGACAGACCTTACTGACGGAATATGTATTACCGAATTTTATAGAAATGCAGTAGATAACAATGCAACATTTTGTATTGGCGGAGCACAAGATAATGGTACAAAAATGGTGGATGCAGGTTTTTCTACTTTTGATTTGACCGGTGGTGATGGTATGCAGCCACTTATTAATTATGGCAATCCTAATAATATTTGGTATTGTGCATTTCAAAATGGCAGTATAGATATGACAAGAGATGGAGGGGCAAATTATCATAGTATTACTGATACATTACATACTTCCGGTGGCTGGGTCTCTCCTTATGTTATTCATCCTACAGATACACAAACACTTATTTTAGGTTTTAAACGAGTTTATGTTTCGCATAATAATGGTATCAGTTGGACTCCAATTTCACCTATTTTTGACAGTAATTCGTATTTAGATAGAATTGCGGTTGCAAAAACGAATCCGAATTATATTTATGCTTCTTATTACGATTATACCGTTTGGGCTCCTAAAATAAAGTATTCTACTAATTTCGGTGTTACTTGGGATACCATAATTATTCCTTTTTCAAACAGTATAGCCGATTTAAAAATAGACCCAGTAAATGAAAAACATATTTGGGCGGCAGTTAGTGGTTATGGTTCCCCAAAGATATATGATTACAACTTGATAAGTGGGGTTTGGACAGACCAGACAGGAACATTGCCGGATATGCCTGTAGAATGTATTTTTATAGATACAAATACAAAAACAAAGTATATAGGTACAGATGCAGGTGTCTTTTTTAGAGATACAACAATGAGCGATTGGGCATTATTTAATACACATTTACCATCGGTACATGTTGCCGATTTACATGTAAATTATACTACCAATGAATTATGGGCTGCAACTTTTGGCAGAGGTATGTGGAAAACAGTAAAAGCAGACCACGCGCATACTTTAGATAATGTAAGTATTAAGCTTGTAAATGAATCTGTTAGCTTATTCCCTAACCCTACCCATGGCATGTTTACAATTAGTTTTAACGGTGATTTTGAAAAAAATGAACCTGTTAAGATTAGCCTATATACATGTGATGGTAAAAAAGTTTTAGAAACTATACAAGAAATTAATTTATTGGGAAATATAAATATACAAACTAAAGGCATTAGTTCCGGCTTATATATTTGTGAAGTATCTGCAAAAGAGGGTACTTATAGAAATAAATTGACAATATATTGATAATTGTATAATGTCAATTTTGTGCTAATGTTTTGCATAGATGATATCAAACAAAAAGAGATACGGAAAATAAAATTCGTATCTCTTTTCTTTTATATTAATAAATATTTGCTTCAACAAGAACCTTATATTTTCCTTTACTTTTTCTAATATTAACTGCTGCAACTTTATACTCCGGACACATTGCTTCTGAGTCGCAAACATCTGATGTAATATTATTGAGCATAATACCCGGGAAGTGGAATGTACTGCTTAATACTCCTTGTTTTACTTCATCAGTTATTCTGGCTTTAATATCAACTTTACCCCTTACCGATTCAACACAAACTAAATCGCCTTCATTTATTTGGTGTTTTGCTGCATCGGCAGGGTTTATCATCAACACATCATCAGTAAGTATTTGTACATTATTAGTGCGTCTTGTCATTGCACCACAGTTATAATGTTCAAGCTCTCTATTGGTAGTAATGATATAAGGATATTCTTTGCCGTTTTTTACTAATTCCTCACTTTCTTTAAAATCATTATAAACAAATTTACCCAAACCTCTATTAAAATTACCAACATGTAAAATATCTGTGCCCTTACCTTCTTTGTTTACAGGCCATTGCTTACCGTTTTTACCTAATTCATCCCATTTTACACCTGCAAAAAACGGTACTATTTGTGCTACTTCTTCTAATACCCATTCCGGATTATAATCGGGTTGCGGATAGCCCATTTTGTTCATTATATCAATAATAATCTGTCCATCAGGCTTTGTTCCCTCTACCGGTTCTACAACTTTATTTACTCTTTGTATTCTGCGTTCACCATTCGTAAATGTCCCGCTTTTTTCTAAGAAAGAAGATGCAGGTAGTACAACCGTTGCTAATTTAGCAGTTTCAGTCATAAATAATTCTTGTACTACCAATAAGTCAAGTTTATTAAGAGCAGCTACCACATGATGCGTATTGGGGTCTGTTTGTGCAATATCTTCACCAATAACCCACATAGCTTTCAATTTATCATTTACTGCGGCATCAAACATTTGTGGTATTTTAAGCCCAGCATTTTCAGATATTTTCGCATGATAGAATAGCTCATATTTTTGATGTATTTCCGGTTTTGTCAAGTCTAAATAACCGGCACCTTGATGCGGTTGACAGCCCATATCGGCAGCCCCTTGAACATTATTTTGTCCACGTAATGGATTAACGCCCACGCCCGGTCTGCCAATATTACCGGTAATCATTGCAAGGTCGGTAATTTGCATAATGGCAAACGTACCTTGTGAATGTTCTGTTACTCCTAAACCATGAAAAGACATTGCATTAGGTGCAGATGCATAAGCTAATGCTGCTTTTTTTACTAATTCTCTATCTACACCTGAAATACGCTCCATCTCCTCAATATTAAGATTGAGGATGTTTTGTTTAAAGTCTTCATAACCTTCAGTACGGTTGGCTATAAAGTTTTTGTCTTCAAAACCTTCGGTTATAATGTAATATAACATCATATTTAATACTGCTACGTTAGTACCCGGGCGTAATTGAAGGTGGTAGGTAGCATATTTAGCTAATTCTGTACGACGTGGGTCTATAACAATACATGTTCTGCCACTAATAGCTACTTGTTTCAGTTTTGCACCTGTTACAGGGTGGCCGGCAGTAGGGTTAGCACCAATTACTAATATACAATCTGTTAGTTTTAAATCTTTTATAGAATTGGTTGCAGCTCCGGTACCAAAAGTACGTTGCATACCTAATGCCGTTGGCGAGTGGCAAACACGAGCACAACAATCTATATTATTAGTGCCTACAACGGCTCTAATAAATTTCTGCATCAAATAATTTTCTTCATTTGTAGCACGTGCAGAAGAAATACCGGCTATGAAATCAGGACCATTCTTTTCTTTAATTTCATTAAGTTTATTTGCAATAAAATCATAAGCTTCATCCCAGCTAACTTCAACAAATTCACCATTTCTTTTAATTAGCGGAGAACGTAATCTTTCTTTATGGTTATAGAATGAGAATGCAAAACGACCTTTTAAACAAGTATGACCTTGGTTTACTTCAGCATCGTAGGGTGCTTGTATCGATTTTACTTTGCCACCCTTTATAGCTACATCTAAATTGCAGCCAACACCACAATAAGTACATACAGTTCGTATTTTAGTATCTACTGCAATAGATTTAGATTCGAAAATATCTGATATGGCAGATGTAGGACAAGCTTGTGCACAAGCACCACAGCTTACACAATCCGATTGTTCAAAATTAACTTCAATGCCCTTAATAATATGACTGTCGAAACCTCTACCACCCATGCTAAGTACAAATTGTCCTTGAACTTCGTCGCACGCACGCACGCATCGATAACAATTAATACACTTAGAAAAGTCTGATGTCATATAGGCATGACTATGGTCTTTTTCATTTTTTTTATATAAATGGTTTTTCCCTTCCGGATAACGCACATCTCTAATACCCACCTTTGCAGCAACGGCTTGCAATTCGCAATTATTGTTTACTTCACAGGTAAGGCAATCTAGAGGATGGTCGGTAAGAACTAATTCTACAATATTTTTTCTTAGTTTTTGAATTCTGTCAGAATGCGGATAGATATAAGTATTGGCTGTTACAGGAGTATGGCATGAAGCCTGGGCTTTTACAGGACCATTTTCTGCAAGTGCAACATCTACACTGCAAACTCTGCAAGACCCAAAAGGGTCAAGATTAGGAGCGTCGCACAAAGTAGGAATATAATCTTTACCAAAGTTCCTTCTTAATAAGGAAATTATTGTTTCCCCATCCCTTATTTCATAAGGTTTATTATCAATAAAAGCTACTTTAACAGCAGGCTGAATGTTATTGTTACTATTAGAACCAGCAGCACTTCCTGCTTTATCGTCAACAAAAAACTGTTTACTCATTGTATTGTGTTTTTTGAATTTTTATTTCTAAATTTATTATAAAGATAGATTTATTTTTGATAATACAATTAGATTATACTAAAAACAAATTATATAATTTATTTTATAGCATAAAGTTGTATTTAAACATCAAATTTAAGTTCTATTTTTTATAAAAGGAACAAAATAGTAAATAAGGTAGATTATTTATTTATCCATAATAAAATTAATTATAATAATTATGTAACAAAGAATAAGTATCGTGTAACAATGCATAGGAATTGTAAGCATAACTTTGCAAAACAAAATTTATTTTTTGTTTTAGTTTGTAACATTTTATTTTAACAAAATAAAAAATGAAAATATATAAAATAAATTACACTAAAAGGTTTTTTATAAGAGTTAAGTATCTATTATTCCTATCTTTTTTATTCTATTCAGTAATTGTAAGTGCTCAAAAAAAAGAGTGGACTTTAAAAGAATGTATCGAATTTGCATATAAAAATAATATTGCACTAAGGCAACAAATGTTGACTGAAGATATTAGTAGAATAAATTATAATCAAGCTAAATCCAATATATTGCCTAATTTAAATTTTACTGATGGGCAAGCATTTAGTTTCGGAAATACTATAAGTAATAATAATACTCAAATAACACATCAAAATTCTAATTCAAATAATCCTTCTTTAGTTAGTAATGTTGTTATTTATGGTGGTAATAAATTGAAAAACATTACTAAAGAAAATAAATTAATGTATGGTGCCAGCGAGTTAGATTATGAAAAACAAAAAAATGACCTTTCTTTAAACATTACGGCTGCTTATATTCAAGTTATGTATCAATACGATGCAGTAAAAATAGCACAAGGGCAAATTGAAAATGATAGCATACAAGTTGAAAAAACTAAAAAATATGTTGTAGCAGGTCAGTTGGCAGAAAGTAATTTGTTTTTAATAAATGCACAATTAGCAACAGATAAATCAGCAAAAGTAAATGCAGAAAATCTTTTGATTTTAGCAAAAGTACTATTACAACAATTAATGGAATTGCCGATAAATGATTTTTTTGAAATAGAAACACCTTTAATTAATGAAATTTTACCTGATACTAAAACAACCGCAGCAGAAATTTATAAATATGCAGAAGGTAAATTTCCAGAGATAAAAAGTGCTGCAATAAAAACGAACGCAGCAATTATAGATTTACAAGTAAATAAAGCAAGCGGCAAACCAACTTTGAGTTTAAGTGGTAGTATTAGTACAGAGTACTATAGTGGCTTGTCGCATATAAATTATAATACTATTTATCAAAATCAGACTATAGGATTTTTACAAAATAATCCTTCAGAAGCAGTTATTGGTAGTGTGCCATTAACTACAGTATCTACTCAGAAATATCCTTTTTTCAATCAATTTAAAGATAATTTTAGTCAACTGGTTTCAGTTAATTTATCAGTACCCATATTTAATAATTATAAAACAAGTAATAATATACAATTAGCAAAAATTGCTATCGAAAATGCTAAATTAAATGAGCAAGCAATTAAAAATACATTAAGAAAAAATGTAGAGCAAGCCTATACAGATCTTTTAGCTGCTAGTAAAAATTATTTGGCTTCTGCCGAACAGTTAAATTCTGAGACGAAGGCATATATAGATATGGAAAAGAAATTTAATGCCGGTTTAGCAAGTGCAACAGATTATTTGGTAGAAAAAACAAATAATTATAAATCAAATATATCATTCGTACAGTCGAAATATAATTTATATTTTAAAATTAAAGTTGTTGATTTTTATACTGGAACATCTTTAACAAAATAAACAATGAAAAAGACAATAATAATCATTTCTGTAATATTAGTAGTAGGTGCAATAGTTGCTTATTATTTCAATGCTAAGTCCAAATACACAGTACCTGAATGGAAAACTACAAAAGTTGATACGGGTAGTATTTCGGTAAAAGTTACAGCTACAGGGTCTTTAAATGCTGTAACAACAGTACAAATTGGTGCGCAGGTATCCGGGATTGTGGCAAAATTATTTGTTGATTTTGATTCAGTGGTAAAAAAAGGACAAGTTATTGCATTATTAGATACAACATTATTATATGCAACTATGCGAGATGCGGCAGCCGCAGTTGCTAAAGCAAAAGTACAGGTAGAATTTACTCAAAAACAATTTACACGTCAAGATACTTTGTTTCATCAAAAAGTGGCATCTCAGAACGATTATGATTTGGCAATTAGTAATTATGAGGCTGCAAAAGCAGATTTATTAGCAGCCACAGCTACCTTAGACCATGAAAAAACAAATCTTCGTTATGCAACTATCAGGGCTCCTATAAATGGTACTGTTATATCTAGAAATGTAGATGTAGGGCAAACAGTAATTTCGAGTTTTAATGCACCTACTTTGTTTACTATTGCTAAAGACCTTACACAAATGCAGGTACTTGCAGATGTAGATGAAGCTGATATTGGCTTAGTAAAAACAGGACAGAAATCTAGTTTTACTGTTGATGCATATCCTTATGAAGTTTTCTTGGGTACAGTAGCACAAATACGATTACAACCGGTAATGGTTCAAAATGTAAATAACTATATTGTAGTAATTAATGTATCCAATCCTGATTTGAAATTATTGCCCGGATTAACAGCTACTACAACAATTGAAACCGAACACCATAATAATATATTAAAAGTTCAGGCAAGTGCTATACATTTTATGCCACCTAACGATTATTTAGCTTATATAAATTTGCAAGATTCGTTATACCAAAAAATATTAAAATATAAAGTGGCAGGTAATGAAATACCGAAACCGGGAACTTCCTGTTTTGCATGGCGAATAGAAAATAATATACTTAGCCCTGTTTTTGTAAAAGTTGGACTTTTTGATGGTAATTTCATCGAAATTTCAGGAAATATTAAACAAGATGATGAATTTGTTGTAGGTATAAATACTACTAAACCAACTAATACTACATCAAATAATCCTTTTATGCCACAAATGAGACCTTCAACTCCTAAAAAATGATATGGATATAGATAATAATTTAATTTGTGTTAAAGATTTAGTTAAAACCTATAAAATGGGTGATATGCAAGTATTTGCCCTTCGAAATGTTACGCTAAATATTGAAAAAGGTGCATTTGTAGCAATTATGGGGCCAAGTGGTTCGGGCAAATCAACATTTATGAATGTAATTGGTTGTTTAGATTACCCAACAAGTGGAGAAT
Organism: uncultured Bacteroidota bacterium; assembly: GCA_903916555.1. Classification (GTDB taxonomy): domain Bacteria; phylum Bacteroidota; class Bacteroidia; order Chitinophagales; family Chitinophagaceae; genus CAIYTT01. The sequence continues at coordinate 14,617 of CAIWXG010000076.1, read as the reverse complement.
ATTATATAGATAATGAAAATGTATTTAAACTTAATAAAGATAGATTGGCAGAATTAAGGAATAAAAAAATAGGCTTTATTTTTCAATCTTTTAATATACTTGCCCGTACATCCGCAATAGAAAATGTGGAATTGCCAATGCTATATAATTCAGGTATAGATACAAAGGAAAGAAAAGAACGAGCATTGGCGGCATTAAAATCTGTTGGGCTTGCAGAACGTGCTTTCCACATGCCCAATCAATTGTCTGGTGGGCAACAACAAAGGGTAGCAATTGCACGCTCTCTAGTAAATAATCCTTTAGTTATAATGGCAGATGAGCCTACAGGGAATCTTGATACTCGTTCCAGTTATGAAATAATGGAAATATTTCAAAAGCTTAATGATAAAGGAATTACAATTGTTATGGTTACGCATGAAATGGATATTGCACAATTTGCAAGAACAAATATATTATTTAGAGATGGGAAAATTGTATCCAATTCAGAAGTTATAGATAGAAAAATTGCAACTGACGAAATAAAAAATTTGCCTATTTTAGATGTAAATGAAGTACTGACATGAAACTAATTAACCTATTGAAAATTGCTTATCGGTCGTTGAGCAAAAATAAACTTAGAGTATTACTAACTATGTTGGGTATTATTATAGGTGTAGCATCAGTAATTGCCATGCTCGCAATAGGACAAGGTTCAAAAGAAAATATTCAGACTTCAATGGCAAGTTTGGGTATCAATTCTGTAATGATATATCCCGGCTCCACAAATCAAGGAGGGGTAAGAATGGGAGCCGGTTCTTATTCAACATTAACACTAAAAGATGTAGATGCAATAAATTCTAAATGTGATTATATTACTGATGTTTCGCCGGTTGTTTCTAAATCATCGCAGGTAATTGCAGGTAATCAAAACTGGCATACGAATGTTGTTGGGGGCTTAAACCAGTATTTCAAAATTAGAGATTTAACAGTTTCAGTAGGTAGTTCGTTTTCTGCTACCGATGAACATACTGCTGCTAAGGTTTGTGTTATAGGTCAAACGGTATCCACAAATTTATTTGGTGAAAATGCTAATCCTGTAGGTAAGTTTATACGTATTAATAGTATCCCGTTTAAAGTGGTAGGGCTATTAGCAGTAAAAGGTCAAAATACTTTTGGGCAAGATCAAGATGATATTATCATAGCACCTTTTTCTACAGTTATGAAAAGAATGTTATCAACACTTTATCTAAATTCTATACTTGCATCTGCAAAATCTGAAAATGATATTGATAATGCCAAATCACAAATAAGTACAATAATAAGAATACAACATAAATTGACTCCTGCCGACCAAGATGACTTTACAGTGCGGTCTCAAGCGGATATTGCCAAAACATTTGAATCCATTTCTAATGTAATGACTATTTTATTGGCTTGCATTGCAAGTATTTCTTTATTAGTGGGTGGTATCGGTATTATGAATATTATGTTAGTATCTGTAACAGAACGAACAAGAGAAATAGGTATAAGAATGGCTGTAGGTGCAAAAAGTAGAGATGTATTATTTCAATTTATTATTGAGTCTATTTTCATAAGTGTTTTAGGTGGTCTGATTGGTATTGTATTAGGAATTCTAATTGCCTTTTTAGTTAGCTATTTCGGCAAATGGCCGGTAGTAATTACGGGTACATCCATTTTACTTTCCTTCTTATTTTCTTCGGTAGTTGGCATCTTTTTTGGGTGGTATCCTGCAAAAAAGGCTTCCAACCTTAATCCTATTGATGCTTTAAGATTTGAATAGAATCTATAATGTATATATATTAATGAATAACTGAAATTGGTTCTACGTTCATTCCCCCTTTGGTTATTATAGAAACAAGATAATTTCCTGAAGGTATATTTTCTGTATTAATGTTTATTTTCTGATTACCAACTCCCATTTCTCTATTAGCAATTTCTGATATTATTTTTCCATTATATGTAAGAATTCTGATTAATACATTACTTGATTCACTTAAATTAAATTGCAGATGTGTACTTTGTTTTACTGGATTGGGAAATAAATTTATTCCTGAAACATTTGACAAAGTAGAAATAACAAAGGAACTACCATCAGGAGAACTTGATGCCGGAATAACAATAGATTGTAGAACCTCTTGATAATCATCATCCTGTATCCACGCTACTAATTTACTCCCAAATAATGGATTACTCCAAAAGTCGTTACTCATTTGGTATGGATATAAACCGGAGGTATCGCTTATAGAAGTGCAACTATTTGAATTATAATAATTGTAATTAATATTTGAATCATGATAATTATAAGCAGAGCCGGATGACCAAGAACTTACAAAAGAACCATTGCCATTAGGCAGCATCATTCTCATAACATTGTAATAATCTGTCATGCCATATTCATTATCATAGTTTTTATAATGTTTATCGCATAAGGCAACATATAAATGATAATTTCCTGTTTTCGTAAATGTGGGTAGTGTTGAAATATTTATATCAATTTTATGATGTATGGTGTCTATAAAATAGATACCGGACATACTCATAAATGCCCCGCTATTTTTAGAAGAATCAATTGCAGTTAAATAATGATTACTGTCTGTAGTATTAAATGGCGTATTCCATCTATAAATATCTAAATTACCGTTTAAATAAATTTGTGGTATATTTATGCAATTATAATAAGTTTTACGTTCGCTCGCACTCAGATTATAACTTCTATCATCACCCCAACCCGGAAAATTCATTTCGTATTTAATAATATTAAAATGTGCGTAACTCGTATTTGCATTCAAAAACGTAGTTAATGGGTCGAAAGATGAAGAAAAGTTGTTAGCAGGAAGACTTGAAGAGGATGCAAATTCTTCAATAAGCACATTTCGTTGTACAGATGAGTCTGCAAGAACAAAATTTGTGGTCATAGTGCTATCACTTATTCCACTGTTAATTACAGAATTTACCATAGTAGCTGTTACAATTATCGTATCCATACCGGCTATTGCACCTGTAATTGGGGAACTAAAAGTAAAAGTTTGTGATGTATATGGAGCAATATGGATACTTGTAAAGTTTTGGTTTATTGGTAAATGAGAATTTATTTGATATTTTACATTTAAGCTTGTTATTGTGTTACCATCATTTCTTACAGTAAAACCCAAAGGAGTACCATTTGTAGCGATTCCTTCTGTTGAATTATTATATATTATATTTGTAATTGCTGCTGCATTGTTTGAAATATTTTCAATTACAATATTATCTAATGTAGCACCTAATAAATGTCCGTTGCCATTGGTATAGGTAAATGCAATTTTACAATTTGAACCGCTAAGTACAGATAAATTTGTATGATTTGTAGCCCAAAAGCCACCAATTGCTGCACTACCTGGTAAGCTATCAATTATAGACCATGTTGCACCACTATCTATTGAACCTAAAATAGTTACTTTTTCTGTATTCCCACTAATTGTTGCATTATAAAAAAAGTAGTCATAATTTAAATAGACTGTTGTGTAACCGGTTAGGTTAAAAATAGGAGATATTAAGGTATCGTTTAAATAATTTTGTGTTGAATCGTTCCATTGGTCTATTATTGCATATTGTGTATGATAGGGTAGTGCATAACCACCTGCTACCGACCAACTACTTATGCTACCACTACCGGTTTTCCATGCAGGGGTACCGGAACCACTTTTTAACCAGCCACCCGGCAAATGAGGTATCGTAACGGTTTCAAAGTCTTCTGTTAGTATTGTTTGTGCATTTGTATGTAAGCTAATAAAAATAAATAACAGGCTGATTGACCTTAAAATTATATTTTTCATTTAGATGATTTTGGTGTGTAATAAAATATAAAAATTGTGTAGGTGCAAAGTTAATTACAAACTAATTATACAAAAACTGATTATAATCATCTAATCAAATTGATTGTACATTCTATATTTAACAAATGAGAGGACATGTATTTATTTTACTTTATTATATATTCTAAACACAACCCATAGATAAGAACGGTCTTGCCAGTTATTTATATTGTATTTTAATAACCAGTCAGGAAATAAGCAATATAATTTTTCAACTTTATAGCCGTTAAGTTCCGGGCCGGGTTTAAGTGTATGGCTCAAATAAAGCACATAATTATTTACGTTAGTAGTACTTAGTAACTTATTCAATTCTGTACTATCTTTTATAGAAACAGCATTAATATTTTTAGGTTTATAAAAATTTAATTCTGTACCATCTAAACTATAAGGTGATTTATTAAAAGCAAAAAAGGTTGTAGTATGTTTTTTAGAAAAATTATAAACAAACTCATAATATTTTATCATTTCTTGTGCTGGCGTAATTGCCTTATAAACTAAAAGCATATAATTAATTAATATTAGAAATTTAAAAGATATTCTTATCGCTTTTTTATTGAAAAATTTAATTTCCATTACTTTTTGTAAACCTATAGCAACCAAATAGGGTAGTCCCAATACTAAAGGATAAATAAAACGAAGTTCTTTATGCCCAATTGCAAAATGCCCAAGTAGAAAAAATAGGAATACGAATGAAATTATATGTTTAGGCTTTTGCCAAATACCTAATATGCATAAAATAATTAGCAATAAACTAATTGGTGGGACACCTTTTTCGAAGAAGGCAGAAAAATAATACCACCATGGAAAAACACCGAATTTTGCTGCTACATTTTGTATTATATTAAGATTGAAATAAATAGATGGTGTAAATATCCATTTGCCATAAAACCAATAATCGATGCCTATAGATAAATAAACAGCAAATAAGCCCGATAAAATAAAGATTACCCAATGTATAAAATTCAGTTTTTTATTTAATATAAGCCATAAACCTAATGCTACTATTCCAAAACCCATTTGGAGACGCAAGAAAAATGTGAATCCAAGCAAAAGACCGGCAAATATTAAATCGGAAATAAATTTTAATCCGCTATCCTTATCTAATGTATAAATTAAAGATAAAGCCATGAAAAAACAGACTCCGGAAACGTTTTCTGCTGAAAATCGAACGGTTATGTAAGGCAAAAACCACAATAAAAACGAACAGCCAACAAAGAATAATTTAGCGGTATCTGATTTAAAATCGGGTAAAAATTGTTTTATTAATTTACAATTTACCCAAAATGCAAATATGCCCATTAATAATCTTAAAATAAATGCAATAGTGAAAGGGTTATAAATACCAAGAAATTGCAATGCTTTAGATAAAACATAAGTTTTAAATGGTTGTATTGCCGACCTACAATTAGCTGCAAATTCCCAAGGTAAATCTTTGGCAGGCGACAAGCCTAATTTATAGTTACAGAATTCAAATACTTGAAAATGCTCATCTGGGTGATGGTAGCCTACACTAAACCAAGCAGTAACAATTGTAAAAATGAAACCGGCTATATACCATTTGCGATAAGGAATATTGGAAATAGGAGCCAAAGTAGATTTATTTAAAAATGAATATTTAATATTCATTAGGTAATAATATTATTTTTTTATTGTTTTTGTGCTTGTACCATAAATATACGTCATTTTTTCTTGGGGACTCTTTTTAAAATATATTATAGAAAATACTTGTTTGTCATTCATATAAATATCGTTTTTAGAACCATCATCTTTTGTTTCGGTTGTCATTTTTTTAAAGCCTTCTTTTTTTAATGTTGCCATTGTTGCATTATAAAACTTAAGGTCTAAGCTCTGATAAACTAAATAGTTTACCGGAATTGTAGCTGGGTTTTTGTAATAACACATTACCATGTCATTATAATTAGCGGTATCTAATGTAGCAGGTATGTATCTGACATAAAATAATGTATCCATTGGACCCTGCTCGTGTAATTTCCAGTAATTATTTTTAAATTTTGCAGCTATTTGCACATAAGAGTTCTTGCTTAACGCAAATAATTGGTCTATATTTTTTATTTGTGCAAAAATCTGCACAGGCAATAAAATTGCAAGAAGAAGTAAAATCTTTTTCATTTTAAAAAAGTTTTAAAGTATTAAAATTTTAAAAGCCACCAATAATTTGGTGGCTTTTAAAATTAGTAAAATAAATTGTAAGAAAAAAACTTAGCATAACCTGTTATTAAACAAATATTAATTTGCTGCATCTTCTTCTGCTTTTTTCATTTTATCTTTTATTGCTGCTAAAGCACCTAAATCGCCTAAAGTTGGTTTTTCAACTTTACTTTGTATGTTTTTAACTGCTTTTTTAGTCTTATCAGATTCAACTGTTGCTTCTTTTCTGGCAACTTCTTTTTCTTCTTGTTGTTTTTGTTCCCAAACTTTTGAATGTGAAACCATAATACGTTTGTCGTTACGGTCAAACTCAATAATCATGAACGGTAATGTTTCTTCGGCTTCTGCATTTTCACCGTCTTCTTTACGAAGGTGGCGAGCAGGAGCATAAGCTTCTAAACCATATTGTAATTGTACTGTTGCACCTTTGTCGTCTTTACGGGTTACAATACCTTCGTGAACAGAACCGATAGGGAATACACTTTCAAACGTATTCCAAGGGTCTTCTTCAAGTTGTTTATGTCCTAAAGCTAATTTGCGATTTTCTTTGTCAATAGATAAAATCATTATATCCATTTTATCGCCTGATTTCACAAATTCGCTTGGATGGTTGTAACGCTTAATCCAGCTAAGGTCGCTTATATGAATCATACCACCGATACCGGTTTCCAACTCTATAAACACACCATAAGGAGTAATGTTTTTAACAGTACCTACATGACGGCTTTCAACAGGGAATCTTGTTTCAATAGTATCCCATGGGTCTGCAGTCATTTGTTTGATAGATAAGCTCATTTTGCGCTCGTCTTTATCAAGTGTAACCACTACCGCTTCATGCTCTTCACCTAATTTAAAGAATTCTTTAGCATTAATTGGTTGTGATGACCATGTGATTTCAGAAACGTGTACCAAACCTTCAACACCAGGGAATATTTCTAAGAATGCACCGTAATCTTCAATGTTTACAACTTTACCTTTTACATGTGCACCTTCTTTAATTTCTTCAGGAAGGTTATCCCATGGGTGAGGAGTTAATTGTTTTAAACCTAAGCTGATACGTTTTTTCTCATCATCAAAATCAAGCACAACCACATTTAGTTTTTGACCATTGTGTAATACTTCATTCGGATGTAAAACTCTACCCCAGCTAATGTCGGTGATATATAATAAACCATCAACACCACCTAAATCTATAAATGCACCGAAATCGGTAACATTTTTAACCGTACCTTCCAGTACTTGTCCTTTTTCTAATTGACCTATTATTACACTACGTTGTTGCTCAATATCACTTTCAATAAGTGCTTTGTGAGATACAACAGCATTGCGAATTGTTTCATTGATTTTAACAACTTTAAAATCCATTGTTTTACCTACATACTGGTCGTAATCAGTAACAGGTTTCACATCTATTTGAGAACCTGGTAAGAATGTTTCCAAGCCATAAACATCAACAATAAGACCGCCTTTTGTTTTAGATGTAATAGTACCTGTAACCACTTCGCCGGTTTTGTAGAAATCAACGATTTGTTGCCATGCACGAGCTGCACGAGCCATTTTACGGCTTAAATGAAGATGACCGTTACGGTCTTCTTTTTCTACAACCATAACTTCAATAATATCTCCTATTTTTATTTCAGGAGAATCACGGAATTCATTTAGAGAAATTAAACCATCTGATTTAAAACCGATGTTTATGATTACATCTGTTTTAGTAACGCCAACAATAGAACCACGAAGTAATTCTGATTCGGCAATACTTTTGAAAGTGCTGTCATACACTTTTTCTAATATCAAACGTTGTTCTTTGGGGTAAGAAGCCACATTACGCTTATCTACACTCCAATCGAAATCATCATGTGGTGTTTGTACAATTTCCTCATAATAACGTCTGCTTGATTTTACAACTGGAAATGCAATAACCTCTTCTGCTGCTTTTTCTTCTAATTCTGTAATACCATCATTTGATTGTGGTGCAGTTTCAGCTTCTACGGCAATAGTTGTGTTTGTTGCTTCCGGTGTTGCAGGTTCTTGCACAGCTTCTACAGTAGTAGCTGCACTTGTTTCTTGTGTTGTAGGTTCTTGCACAGGTTCTACAATTGCTGCCGAACTTGTTGTTTCTTCTACAGATACTGCTTCATGTACAGTATCATTTTTTTGATTTTCGTTTACTACTTCAGCGGCAACTTCTGGTGTTGTTGCTGAAATTGTTTGTACGGACTCATCCATGGATGTTCCGGCTGTTTCGTTTTGGATTTGTTGATTTTCTTCCAAGATTTTTGTTCCTCCTTTTTAATGAGATTTTTGGGATTGCAAAGATAGATTTATATTATGAAAAAGGAAAAATAATTTTTTTCTTTTAAAAAAATATTTCATAAATGGGCCCAAATTTATCAATATTCTTTGGGTTAGCTTTTAACTAATTGAAAAAAGCTAAAATATTGAAGATATTTATTTTGTGTAAATAAGGTACAGTTAATTTATTTATGTCTTCTTTAGAATACATTTTCTTACATTACAAATTGTGATGTATAAAATGCTGGAAGGTTATGGAAATAAAAACATGCAATAAATATTGTATAATTAAAACATAAGTATATTGATAGCCTTATTAAAATGATATTGTATTTTTGTTATTTAAAATTTATTGAAAAATAAAAATATACAAAAAAACAGATTGACTTAATTTTGTCATTCAATATTTCATCTAAAAGACTGTATTAAAAGGCAAAGGTAAATAAGAGACATTAAAGGACAAAATTAGCATCGTGAACCTCTTGGGAAAACCTGTAATTGATTTTTTTGTAAAAATATGAAATTACCTCATCACTAGTTTTATTCTTTGCTTACCTTGGTCAGGAAAACTGGTTATGAAATACATATCAGACATACTATACCTTACCGAATAACTACCATTTTTTTGCAAACATAACCTATCCCTTCCAATTTTATTTTACATTGGTAAATACCTGTTGGAAGGTCTGCAGTAGAAAAAGTTGTATTTTTATTAGATAATGAGTATAAATGTAAAATTGCTCCTGCAATATTATAAATTGCAATAGTTCCTTCATAACTTGAATTCCCTAAGCAAGAAATTGTACATTCCATACTTGAAGGATTGGGGTAATGAATAATTTGAGGTATATCATATGTTTTAGGATTTGCAAAGGTAATAGGTTCTCCACCTCTTAGGCAACTATCCCCAACATTATATTTTGCCAAAAAAATATTTTCACGACCATAAATCAAAGTATCTCCTCCAATTATAAACGGAGTAATCATATAGTTATCACCACAAAAATAAATATTTCCATATTTATCTTCGGCTATCCCATTATTATCATCTCCACCAGTTGGTAAAATTGAATAACTTATTAAATGTCCTGATTCTGTGTATCCTGCAAAAAAAGCAGCATCTTCTGTGTCGGTAATTGACGATACATACCCAATGGCTGAACTATCAAAAATAATGCTTTTTGATACCCAACCACTTACCCATATCAGTAATATTGATTGCCTGATTCAAATAAGTTAAAAAACTTCTGATTTTTTCAACATGTGTTGGCGGCAATTTTGAAGGGTTATTCTTAGTCCAAAGCAGTCGTAAACCTTTATGATGAATACTCATAATCACGACAAAGATAACGAGTAACGTTATAGGTTACAAAGTAATTTTCTGATAGGTATTTTTTGAAACCATCTATACAATCTAATTAATTGTACAATAATAATGTAACTTATTTCTATAATCGTGTAACACCTGCATTTGTAATACAACCCATCTTTGCACAATAATTAATAGCTATTTATTGATTAGGAAATATTAAATAAAATTAAAATGAATAAGACAAAAATGATTACCGTATTTGCGCTTTTAGGATTTATTGCCATAACATCGTGTAAAAAGAATTACACATGCACCTGCAATACTGTTATAGTTACTGGTACTATTAAAGAAGTGCATAGCATAGATAATGCATACTATAATGATGCCAAAAACTCTTGCCAAAACTATCAAGACCAAGCAAACAAAACATTACCAGGCGGCACTACATGTGGTTTATAGGCTTCGCATTTTCTTGGTTTTTTATGAAAGACTCATCGTTCTTCTTGATTTTCAGTTAGAACATTAAGAAGAACGAATAAACCTTTTCTGCTATGAAAGTTTTCAAAGAACTGAAGTAATATGAAAAGCCATATCGTTAATAATTTCATTAACTTAATTTAGCCTTGTCAAGGTAATTATCTTCACAGGAGTTTTATTCTTAGTTCCGGATTCCCTGCGGAAAATCAGGAAGAATCGTTACCTTAATAATTATTTCATTTGTTTTCTTATTTTTCGTTTTCCTTTTCTGGGTTTTACAACTATTACTTTTACTTTTGTAGTGCCTTGTTTTATAAAATCTAATTTTTTAGCTGCGGCAGTTGTTATGTCTATCACTCTCTTTTTGTTACCCATTCTGTCATTTATCAAAACATAGACAACATTACCATTTTCGCGATTTATTACTTTTGTGTATGCACCTAATCTAAATTTATTAGATGCAGCGGTAAAGCCGTTATTAGAGAATACGGAGCCGTCTGATGTCTTTCTGCCATTATATTTTTCAGCATAATAACTTGCTATACCATGTGCTTTATGTTTATGCTTGTATCGGGCATATACATAAGAATTGTTTAGTAATAGTAATAGAAGTATAATAAAGACTTTTTTTACAAGCATTTTTAGTAATGTTTAGTGATTTCTAATAAAGAAATCAGGAAATTGAAAACAATGTATTGTAAAAGAATTCTTTTTATTCTTTCATCATGTCAAATATTACATCAGCAATATCTTCTGCATTAGGTTTAGAGAAATAATCGCCATCGGTAGCAAATGCAGGGCGGTGGGCTTTTGCGGTAATAGTTCTTGGGGCACAATCTAACCACCTAAAACCACCTTGAATTTCCATAACCTGCTGAAACATATAAGCAGTACCACCACCGGGTACATCTTCATCAATAAAAACAATACGGTTTGTTTTCTTTAAAGATTCTACAATCATATTATTAATATCAAACGGTAGTAATGTGCGCACATCAATTACTTCGCAACTAATAGATTCGGGGTTAAGATAATTAGTAATGGCTTCTTCAATTATTCTTAATGTAGAACCATAAGAAACAATGGTAACATCGGTACCCGGTATTATAACTTCAGGTATGCCAAATGGAACTGTGAAATTATTTAAATTGACAGGTAATTTTTCTTTTAATCTGTAGCCGTTTAAGCATTCTATCACCAAACCCGGCTCGTCGCTTTGTAATAAGGTATTATACATACCTGCTGCCTGTGTCATATTACGAGGCACACAAAGGTACATACCTCTAATAGCATTAATAATAACACCCATTGGAGAGCCGCTATGCCATATACCTTCTAATCTGTGGCCTCTGGTGCGTACTATTAAAGGGCATTTTTGTCCGCCGCGTGTGCGATACTGTAAATTAGCAACATCATCGCTTAGCGGTTGTAAGCCATAGAGTAAATAATCTAAATATTGTATTTCGGCTATAGGTCTTAGTCCACGCATGGCCATACCAATCCCTTGCCCAATAATAGTTGCTTCTCTTATACCGGTATCTGTTATTCTTAACGAGCCGTGTTTTTCTTGCAATCCGGCAAACCCTTGGTTTACATCACCAATTTTACCTACGTCTTCGCCAAAAGCAAAAACAGCAGGATTATTGGCAAAAGTGGCATCAAAGAATTTATTCAGAATTTCGTAACCATTGATAGTAGGGGAGTCATTATTATAAACTGCCGGTATTTCTTTAACTTTTAATGCATTGTATTTAGAATCGGAATATAAACGTGAAGAAAATTTTTCTTCGTTATCGGCTTTAATATAACTATAAAAATCATTTAATGCCCTGCAAGCATCAGAGTTTTTAGGGCTTAGACTTATTGCCTTTCTTACTGCTTGCATTACATCTTTACGAATAGGTTCTCTAAGTTGTGAAAGCTCTTTAATTATTTCGCTTATTTGGTCTTTATTATTTATGCCTTCTTCTATAAGTTCGCCCAATAGTAAGGTGGCTTGTTCTATCTGTTCTTTAATAGGCTCAATAAAATCTTGCCATGCTTGTAGTCTTGCAGCACGTGTTTCTGATTTAGCTTTTTCTTCAATTTCAAGAATTTCAGCTTCTTCGGCAATTTTATTATTTAAAAGGAATTCTCTCATTTTGGTAATACAATCCCATTCTTTTTCCCATTCTAATCTCTCTTTGCTTTTATATCTTTCGTGAGAGCCGGAAGTAGAGTGCCCTTGAGGCTGCGTAATATCTTGTACATGAAAAATGGCAGGTATTTGTGTATCTCTAATTCTATCTATACCTTTTTGAAACACCTGTACCATGTCGGCATAATCCCAACCTTTTACGGTATAGATATTGATACCGCCTTTTTTTTCATCCCACTGCATACCCGCTAAAGCAGCAGAAATAGAGTTTTTTGTTGTTTGGTATTTTCTGGGTACTGAAATACCATAACCGTCGTCCCAAATAAAAATGGCTAATGGTACTTGTAATACACCGGCTGCATTTACGGTTTCCCAAAATAAGCCTTCGGATGTAGATGCATCTCCGATTGTACAAAAAATGACTTCATTGCCGTTATTAGAAAAATTTTCAAAACCTTTATTTAAAGACGGTAAGTTTCTATACATTTTTGATGCATAAGCCAAGCCTAAGGCACGCACCATTTGCCCTGCTGTAGGCGATATATCGCTACTTGATTGTGGTGCATCCGTTAGGTTTTTCCAATCACCGTTATCATCAAGCCATCTTGTAGCAAAATGCCCGTTCATTTGCCTACCGGCAGATGAGGGTTCTTTTTCAGCATCCGGATTGGCATACAGTTGAGAGAAAAACTTTTGAATATCGCTCATCCCGGTAGCAAACATTAAAGTCTGGTCTCTATAATAGCCTGATCTTATATCGCCCGGTTTAAAACATTTAGCTACTGCAATCTGAGCTAATTCTTTACCATCGCCAAAAATCCCGAATTTAGCCTTACCGGTCAAAACTTCCCTTCTGCCTATTAAGCTCGCTTCTCTACTTGCTACAACCATCCGGTAATCTTCCAGAGCAATTTGTTTAAACTCATCAAATGATAATCTTTCAGCTATTGTATTATTACCGGATTGCATCATATATAAGATATATTTTTTAAATAAGTGCAAAGATAAACATTGTTAATCTATTTTTTAGGTAGGTTTTAAGAATATCTTACTTAGGTAACAAGTATCTTTTTATATTTTTTAGAATACTCTACAAATAAATAAAATACTAACTAATCATCAAATTCACAGCTTAATGGTTTTGGTAAATTATTTAAACAAACTAAAAATGAAGATAAATTTCAACATTGCTAAAATGAATGTCCGTCCCTACTGTTACAAAGAGCTGATGGGCTTGTATGGAGTAAGTCATAGAACGTTAAAAACATGGATAGAACCATTCGTGAAAGACGTGGGGGAAAAGAGGGGAAGGTATTTTACTGTCAAACAGATTGAGGTAATTTTTGAGAAATTAGGCTTCCCAAAGAACATGCCCGAAGAATAACTTATCGGTAATGTTCAGGCTTTGCATTCTTGCGTTGTCTTGTAACACCCAAACACGGAAAGCAGTATTAGGCACTGGTTTAGGTTTGCAAAAAACAAAGATAAATGGGAGCCAAAACAATTAGATTGCAGCCAATACCGGAACAGGATGAGTTTCACGGAAAAATATCATTAGAAGTAATGAGAAGTATATGGAACGAAAAGGGAAAAGAATTTACAGATGAGCAACTTCTCAAAATGAGGGAGTGGGTTTACCTATTGGTAGAAACGATTCATAAAGCTACAAAAACTGCAACACAAAGAACTGCATTACAACTAAATCAAAACAATTATGACACAGAAAAAAGCGATACTGTATGTGAGAGTGAGTACAGACGAGCAAGCTGAAAAAGGCAATAGTCTGAAACATCAGGAGGAAAGACTACGCAACCACTGTGCCATTAATGGTATTGAGGTTGTTGCGTTTTTTAAAGAAGACCATTCGGCAAAGACATTTGAACGCCCTGAATTTATTAAGCTGTTAGCGTTTTTGAAAAAGAACAAAGAATTTGCAGACCTTCTTTTGTTCTTGAAATGGGATAGGTTTTCAAGAAATGCGCCCGGAGCATACGGCATGATAAGCATTTTGAAAAAGCATAAAATAGAAGCACAGGCAATAGAACAACCCCTTGACCTGAATGTGCCTGAAAACAAAATCATGCTTGCAATTTACTTAACTGCACCGGAAGTGGAGAATGACAGGCGGTCATTAAATGTTATAGCAGGGATGCGTAGGGCTTTAAAAGACGGTAGGTGGATGGGAGTTGCCCCAACAGGTTATTGTAATAAAAGGGATGACGGAAATAAACCATGTCTTGTCCCAAGCAATGATGCTCCACTCATAAAATATTCGTTTGAGCAGATAGCAACCGGACAATATAATATTGAGGAAGTGAGAAAAATGGCAAACAAAAAGGGACTGAAAATAAGTAGAAATGCTTTTTGGAATAT
>CAIWXG010000075.1 GCA_903916555.1 uncultured Bacteroidota bacterium | reverse complement strand
TGCCATTTGTCGTGTTTCCGAACTTTTCAATGTTTATCATTACTTTTTCGGTAGGTAATTTCATCCTGTCTGCAGTGGCATTAATAATTCGTTTGTTTGCTTGATGTGGCACTAACCAATTAACAGATTCTGAAGTTAAATTATTTCGTTCCATAATCTCTGCTGCAACATCTGCCATGTTTTTTACTGCAAATTTAAAAACAGCTTGTCCTTCTTGATAAACATAATGTTCTTTATTCATTACAGTTTCAATGCTTGCAGGCTTTACAGACCCACCGGCTTTTTGGTGTAAAAATACTCGGCCACTACCATCCGTTTTTAAAATAGAATCTACTATTCCATAACCTTCTTCATTTGGTTCAAGTAAAACGGCACCTGCGCCATCACCAAATATTATAGATACAGCTCTATCTTCATAGTTCATGATAGAACTCATTTTATCTACACCTACAACTATAATTTTTTTATGTCTGCCGCTTAATATAAATTGAGATGCAGTTGTAAGAGCAAAAATAAAACCACTACATGCAGCGTTTACATCAAAACCCCAAGCATTTGTCATACCGGCTTTATCGCATATTATATTTGCAGTTGCCGGAAATTGCATATCAGGCGTGGTAGTAGCACATATTACTAATTCTATATCTTTTGGGCTGATTCCTTTTTTATTCAAAAGATTTTTTATTGCTTCAACAGCCATATCACTGCTGCCTTTGCCTTCACCTTTTAATATTCTACGTTCTTTAATTCCTGTTCTCGATGTTATCCACT
Source organism: uncultured Bacteroidota bacterium (assembly GCA_903916555.1). Classification (GTDB taxonomy): domain Bacteria; phylum Bacteroidota; class Bacteroidia; order Chitinophagales; family Chitinophagaceae; genus CAIYTT01. Next base: position 5,532 of record CAIWXG010000075.1, on the reverse strand, counting down.
CATCTGTTGTTTCCATCATTGTTTCTAATTCTGCATTTGTGAGTACATAATCAGGAACATATCCGCCAACACCTGTAATGGCAGCTTGTATTTTCTGCATCTATTTCGTTTGTTTTTAATTATTAATATTAATATTCTTTGTTTATTTTTCTTTTAAATTATTTCACTGAATTTACATATTCATACCACCACATATACTTAATACTTGTCCGCTTACATAAGTACTCATATCACTCGCTAAAAATAGAGCTGCATTTGCAATATCTTCCGGTTGCCCAAAACGACCCAAAGGTATTTTTTCAAACCATTTTTCTCCGCCACCGTCTTTTAAATAGTGCGTCATGTCTGTTTCTACAAATCCGGGTGCTATTGCATTACATCTTATGTTTCTACTGCCTAATTCTTGTGCTATACTTTTTGTAAAGCCTATTATTCCCGCTTTAGATGCAGCGTAGGCACTTTGCCCGCCATTGCCTTTCATACCTACAATAGAACTTAAATTGATAATAGAACCGTTTCTTGCCTTCATCATTGGTTTTATTACCTGGCGTGTAAGATTGTAAACACTCTTTAAATTTGCCTGCATTACATCATCCCATTGCTCAGGTGTAAGTCTCATTAATAAATTATCTTTACTAATGCCAGCATTATTTACACAAATATCAATAGTTCCGAATTCTTTAATTACATCTGCTGCCAATTGCACGCTTGCTTCATAATTACCTGCATTGCTCTTATAACTTTTAGCTTTAATGCCAAAACTTGTAAGTTTTTTCTCAAGTTCTAAAGCTTTTTCTTCCGATGATAGATAGGTAAATGCTATATTAGCTCCATGCTCTGCAAATTTTAGGGCTATTGCCTCACCAATTCCTCTGCTTGCACCTGTAATAAGTGCAATCTTATTTTCAAGTAACTTCATTCAACTATGTTTTGGGTGCTAAAGTAGTCATTGATGTTCATATTTAGTACATATAGATTTACTTTGTTAACTATAATTATGCATTTTTAAATAAAAAATATTCTTTATTTTTATTTTACTTTTATTCTATTACCTGCTGTATGGCTACTGAATTCAGGTGCATACATGCTTTGTATGGTGGTAATACCATTTGAAAAATCACCAGAATGTGATACATAGACGGAATACTCAAATGTATATTTTCCTTTTTTTAACTTATTTATAAAGAAATTTGAAGAAGCATCTTTAGTAGTTTGATAGTATCCCATACCATCTTGCCACAAATAACCACTAAATACATTTATAGGTTCAAAGCATGCAGCTCGAACATCTTTTAAGTGTATATATTCCATGCTACGGGCTGCACTAACGTCAATTCTTATGGTTACTTTATCACCTACATTTAACAGACTGCTATCTGTTATGGGTTCTAATTCAATACCTTTTGCTGTATTTCTATTCTTAAATAGTTGTTTTTTTATTATTAATGGTGCATTCGCTCCCTTAATTTTATCATTATTTTCGAAATATTGCCAATAAACAGCTCCCCAAGAAGTACTTTGCTCATTATCTTTTACAACTATTTTAATATTTCCCATCTCAGGTTTTATTTCAGTTGCTTTATAATTAATTTTATAATAACCACTTCCATCTTCTTTTTTTAAAGTGGCACTGTTGATATTTTCTTTTCCTAAAGTTATATTTACTTCGGGCTCTTTATTTAGCCAATTGTTACCATTTAATAATAAGGCATAGCAGGCATCGGCGGTTGCTCTCGTCGTATTCCAACAGTTTGTTTGCTTGTTTTTTAAGAGGTTTATTTTTAGTGCATTTACAGACTCGGAATCCTTATTAATTTCATTAAAACATTCAACCATTAAAGAGTTCATTTCAATAGGAGCATCATACCACCAATAACTTTCACCGGGTTGATTCCAATACATACCCATTTCATCATTTCTATGTGCTGTTTGTTTTAAACCATCAAGTAAATCTTTTGCTGTTAGTGTATCACCGCTTCTAAATAGTGTAAGTGCTAGCATACCTTGCATGTATTTATTAAACGAATTCCTATATTGTTTTGCCTGGTGCAGATAGTAATTATATGCCGGTAAATTGTTAGTATTTAAATTCTCCTTATTGAAGTAACTGTGCATGTATAAGTATTGAACATCTTCATTGCCAATCTGTTGAGTACTTGTATCTATTTTGTTTTTTAATAGTTCTTTATAGTTCCTGTTTAGTTCTAAGTCTAAATAGGACAATGAATTTTTTGCTATTGAATTTAATTCATCTGGAATATTAACACCAAAATGCTGCAATTTACCTATACCTGTAGTAATGTATTGTGTTATATATCTATCGTCTTCCATACCCTTAAACCATGCAAAACCGCCTGTTTCACTTTGCATTTCTTTAAGTTTATTTAAAGTAGTTGAAAGTGAATTTTTAAGTTTATTAGTTTCAAATAATAGTGCAATTCTGTGTTTTTGTTCTGTTTCACTTTTGGCATCCATAAGCCAGGGCGTTTCGGCTATGATTGCCGTCTTTAATTCTTCATTCTTATTTAAGTTTGATAATAGTGTGGCAGTGTCTTGTGTTTCCCATTTATGAAAAATTGCTTCTATTTTAGGTGAGAGATACGTAATAGTATTTGCAAGTGCATTCGCATAAAAACGGTTAAATGTTTGCTCTGCACACTCATGTGGAAATTCCATAAGGTAAGGTAGAGCCTGTACCGCATACCATGCCGGATTTGAGGTATATTCTAAGGTAAGCCCATAATTTTTTAATGTTACAGAACTGTCTGAATGTATAAGATTTTGTAATTGATAGCTTTTAGTATTATTGCCATTTACATATATTGGCACTGTTTCAGTAACTAATGTTTTATTGCTTAATATGGGTAAGGTATTTTCTTCACCATCCGTAAAATTGCCGGCACTTGCTGTTATTCTTAATATAACAGGCTCTTCCAAGTTTTCAGGAATACTTAATTTCCATTGTACATTGGTACTTTGCTTTTCTTTTACTTCAAAAGGTGTAGTTGCGTTGCTTACTAAAAAACGGTTTGTGATGTCTGCATTGTTTTTGGCATTTATTATTTGTAATTCTGTAATACCTATTATATTACTATCTGTTAAATTGCTTATTGCTGAATTGATTGCTAACGTATCGCCTTGTCTTAAAAAACGCGGTAGATGTGGCATTACCATAATATCTTTCTGTGTTTTAATTTTTCCGTACAACAAACCGGTTGCCCAATCTTTGGTATGCCCAAAAGCCATCAATTTCCACTCTGTAAGTGCCTCAGGCATTGTAAACTCAAATTTCACATTGCCACTGTCATCGGTTCTTAGTTGAGGATAAAAAAAGGCTGTTTCACTTAGATTTTTACGAATGTTTATTTTACTCAATATTGAATTTTCTTCGTTTTGTTTAGCTTTGTTTTTTATGGTTATAGATTGCAAACTTTCTTCCGGTTTAGCTACTATATCATATAAAACCGTTGTAGGCATACTGGCAATTGCCATAGGAGTCATTTTTACATTTTGTACAGCAACACCATCAATCACATATAATTTTGAATCTGCTCTTGCTCCACCAATATTTATTATTCCGCTGGAAACAGAATCATATACTCTTTCATAGTTCCATTTGTAAGTTAAATTATTTACTATTCCTGTTTTATAATTTTCTACTAAAAACTTAGAATAATTTTTATGAAATTCAGAAATCTTAAAGTTGCTATTATTACCAAATTGATACGATGATTTAATACTATAAATATCTGTAGAAAGACCAAATCTATTTTTGTTCTCATTTAGTAAATATTCATAATTGTAACCTGAAAACCATCTATTGGGTTCTATTGCATCTAATGAACCATCGTACATAGACACCAAAAGTTCTTTTGTTTCTTTATTATCTTTTTCGCCTTTTATATTTAGTGTCCATTTTTCTTTTATTCCCGGCTGTAATTTATCTCTATGTGTTTCCCATTTTATATCAAGCTTTTTATTATACCAAGGGATTTCGAATTTAATATTTTCGGAATAAAAACGATTATTTTTTAACATAAAATAACTAAGTATTATTCCGCCTCTATCTGTTTCTTCTATGGTTTTCGACCAACTTACCCGTTTATTGTTTTCAGTTTCTAACCATGTTTTATTGGTATTATCATACATTAATTGCTCATATTGTAAAATGTTGCCTTTATCGAAACCTGTAATTACTTTACATTCTGCTAAATCACCGGGAACTAAATAATTCTTATAAGGTATTACCAATAATGGGTCAATAATATTGTCATTATTTTTAGTATCCCATATTTCAATATACTTTTTATGATAAATGGGAGTACCATATTTATCTTTAGTACTCATTTCAATAATATAATATCCATTATATTTCCATGTTTCCGGTTTTATATGTAAAAAGGAGCTATTGTTTGTTATAAAAAAAGTATCTAATACCAATTGTTCCTTTTCCCAATTTTTATAATTGTTCTCATCCTTATATTCATCGTCAGGGAAATTTTTTCTGAATTCAATAGAGTCCATTAAATAGAATTCCGGTTTTTCCCACAATCTTTTTCTGTATATTTTTTCAGGCGATTTTAGATGAAAGATTTGAATATTCACTTTAGAAGACACAAATTCACCATTTATATTTGTGGTAGCAATATTTAAGGAGTCAAACTTATCAGTTGTTCCTTTATCTTCAATGCCATCTTCTAAAACCAAAGTAGTATAGCCTGCATTAATGGTTTGTTCTGCATGATGTGTTTCACCGGCTCGGTCTGTTACATCTAATTTAATGGTATAAGAAAAAACAGGATTTAATTTTTTAGGTACAGTTTTATCTGGTGTTGCTTTAAACACTATTGTAAATTTCCCTGTTTTATCTGTCAGTAATTCACCTGCACTTATCTCTTCACTTGTCCACTCAAGCATTTCATCTTTGCTTTTCCAATAACTATGATTATTTCCATTTCGTGAAACTGCATATTTTACTTTAGCTTCATCTATATAACTACCTGAATAAGAAGCAACTATACCCTTTATACTCACATTTTCAAATACTTTTATTTCGTCTTTTACGGGTAAGAATTCAATTGAAAATTTAGGTCTTTTATATTCCTCTACCTTTATTTCAATATGTCCGGTTTCATTTCCAATTTCGAAACTTCCAGTTAGTACATTTTCGGGTATTACAAATTTACCAGTAAATGAACCAAATTCATTAGTTATTAAGTCTAAAGAATCTAATTGGTTTTCATTTACGTCGTTAAAAGTTATTGTTGTTTTTAAACCTGATGTTACTTTTAAAATCTTACCATTATCGTTATGTTTTACTATTATACCTTTAAAAAAAACAGTTTGTCCGGGTCTATAAATAGCTCTGTCTGTAAAAAAGAAAGTTGTTGTTTCTGTCTCTGATTTTTCAATTTTATTATTATAGGTATTGAAAGATTCAAAAACAGTATCCTTGTTTTTGGTAGCAATTACTTTTCCATAAAAATAATTGTCATCACGCGAGTTTTTAAAAGAAAAAGAACCATCCTCTTT
>CAIWXG010000074.1 GCA_903916555.1 uncultured Bacteroidota bacterium | reverse complement strand
ACTTGTTGATACCCAGAAAAATTTATTGGAAACATTGGGTAGCCTTGTAAATCCGCATACACGTGGGGATCCCTGCAATCCGTTAATTTGGACCAGTAAAAGTGTCAGGCATTTAGAAAATGAGTTAAAAGCACAAGGGTTGTTTTACATAATATTATCCCTTCTTTTTTAATTGCTATCATAATTGAAAATAGAATTAGTTTGTTGTAAAAACATTAAACATATAAAAGAGGCTTTTTAACACTACCCCCTTTGACTGCAAATAAAATTGAATCCTTATTTGGCAAGATAACCACCATCTATTTCTAAAGTTGCCCCTGTCATAAACGAACTGTCATTGCAAGCAAGAAATATAAAACCGCTTGCTATTTCCTCAGACTCACCGAAACGCTTCATTGGGTGCAGGCTTATTAGATGTTGCTTCATTTCGGGGTTTCCACCTATACCACCTTTTTCAAGTAATGGTGTATCAATAAATCCGGGACAAATAGCGTTGATTCTAATCATTTCGTGTGCATATTCAATTGCTGCGGTTTGGGTAAGCCCAATAACACCATGCTTGGCTGCAACATAATGCCCTGAATGGGCAAGACCTACTTTACCAAGTATAGATGCCATATTTACAATTATACCTTGTTTCTGTTTTGTCATCTGTAACAGTTCGTGTTTCATGCAATTGAATACACCATTTAAATTAACACCTATTACTTTAAGCCACTGCGACTCTGTCATATCACCAATTTTATTTGATTCGCCACCAATACCTGCATTGTTTAAAGCAACATCAAGTGTGCCGAAAGTAGCTACTACTTTTTCAATTGCAGCTTGTACATTAGCAAATACCGAAACATCACATTCAATAAAAATAGCCCTTGAATTTTCTTTTTTTATCTCATCCATTACTATTTCTGATGTATTAGACTTCAAGTCTGCAATTGCTATATTTGCACCTTCCTTTGCTGCTGCAATAGCACATGCCTTGCCAATACCCGATAAACCACCTGTTATAAATACGGTTTTATTTTGTAATTTTTTCATAAGTTTGTTGCCATAAAATTTAAACTTTTTGTGTATTTATGACCACACAAAGGTGCGACTGATAACAAGTTAAAGCTTTACATAACTTTAAGTATAAGTTACATGATTTACGGATAGTATTTCTTTTTCGGTACGATGTAGAATACTACTTTTTATATGGGAAAAGTAAAAGTTTTAATTAATTTGGCTTTAATTTCCCCCATTTTATTTTATCCCAAATTCTTTCGTGAAAAAAATACCCAATAGTTGTGTATATGTTGCTAACTACCATAAAGCCAAAGGCTACTTTTATTTGTCCGGTAAAAAGGTAAATAGAAACAAAGTCTAAAATTAAAATAATTAGTCTGTAACTAATTGTTTTAACAATAGACCTGCTCCATGTTTCGCCCGAATGATACTTGCCCGGCAATAATTTCTCAATCATTAATAAATTTTTTATTCCCCCTTGTCTTCATCCAAATCATTGTGTTCATCGCCGCCAATGCTATAATAGTTGTTCTCTTCATCTTCGCTACCAATAGCTTCCATTGCATCATCTAACTCCGCTCCGGGTACATCTAAATCCACCCCTGATTCATCATAATATTTTTCTTTGTTTAAGCTTATTTCTTCTTTTTTGCTCAACGATATATTCCCTGATACCGCATCGGGTTTATTAGTATTTATTTTAGT